>CAYTRD010000020.1:0-31139 GCA_964440255.1 uncultured Ruminococcus sp.
GGGTCAGCATTTCTGCTGACCCTTATTCTTCTAATTTTCGTATAATTTTATAAGCTTCTTTGCAATTTTATAAACATCACCGCAGCCGAGTGTCAGAACAAGGTCACCGGACTTTACATTATCGTATAAATACTGTGCAATCGTGTCAAAGCTTTCAAACCATACAGAGCCTTCTATTTTTTCGGCAAGCTGTTTTGTGTGAATATCATAGGTGTTGATTTCTCTTGAACCCATAATTTCAGTTAAAACGACCTTATCTGCAATTTTGAGAACCTCAGCAAAATCATCAAGAAGCATATATGTTCTTGAGAAAGTAAAGGGCTGGAACACTGCCCAAACTCTGCCGTATTCCATTTTCATTGCAGCATCAAGTGTCACCTTAAGCTCTGCAGGGTGGTGAGCATAATCATCGGCTACGGTAATACCGTTAAAACTTCCTAAAATTTCAAAGCGTCTGCCTGCACCCCCGAATGTACCGACTGCATCAATTGCCTGTTTTGCATCAACACCGTAACAGACAGCGGCGGCAAGGGCGGCAAGGGCATTTATTATATTGTGTTCACCGGGCACATTGAGATTAACTCTTCCGAGATTTTCACCCTTATGCATTAAATCAAAGCAGGGGAATGCACCGCGGTTATAGGAAATATTTTCGGGATACCAGTCATTATCATAGGAGAAGCCGAAGGTAATAAGCTTCTTTTCCCCTGCCTGACTTACAGCTATACGGGACTTTTCATCGTCACCGTTATATATAACACAATCTCTTGCGAGAGAGCAGAATTTTCCGAAGGATGCTATAAGATTATCCATGGTCTTGAAAAATTCAAGGTGATCTGCATCAACATTGAGAAGAAGTGCCACGGAGGGAGAAAGGTCAAGGAATGTGTTTGCAAATTCACAGGCTTCACAGACAAGAAGATCTTCCGTTCCTACTCTGCCGTTGGCATCAATAAGAGGAAGCTTTCCGCCTATAACTGCAGATGTATCAACATCACATTTAAGAAGTATCTGTGTGAGCATTGAGGTAGCTGTGGTTTTCCCGTGAGTTCCGCAAACGCCTATGCAAGCACCGAATTTTCTTGTTACCGCACCGAAAAGCTTTGAGCGTTCAAAAGTGGGAACACCCATTTCACGGGCTGCAACAAGCTCGGGATTATCGGGAAGAAGTGCGGCAGTAAATACCACCATTTCGGCGTCCCCAATATTCTCCGCTTTCTGACCGAGAACTACGGGAATTCCGAGATTTCTGATTCTCTGCAAAGTATCTGTTTCGTTATTGTCGGAGCCTGAAAGCTGATATCCCTTTGAATGAAGAATTTCAGCAAGAGGACACATACCCGCTCCGCCTATACCGATAAAATGTATTCTTTTAACGGTTTCAAGTAATTTATCTATATCGAACAAAGTTTTCACCTTTTCTTAATTTAAGTTATCCTTTAACTTATATATAATATAAATATTCCCCGAAAATGTCAATAGACAAGTCCTTTTATTAAAAATAATTTTGTTTCAAACTATTATTATAAGAAATAATCGAGGACTGAAAATTCTGCATGGTAACAACAGAAGTTTCAGTCCTGAGTTTTTCAATAAATGTTGCCGTCTTTATCGCATATTAAAGTAAGCTGTTTATTAACGGTTTTAAGTTTTACTCCTAATTTTGATTGTTGAACCGAAAACTCGGCAAATGCAGTGTTTGCCGACTTCTCCGAAACAGCAGAAAGAACGGTCCAGTCCCCGTCATACATATCGGAGGTAACCGAAGTCGACTTGCAAAGAGATGTTTTTCCGTTATAAGAAAAATCTGCATTAAGATATACAGTCCACAACAAATTACCTTTTGAATCATAATAGCTTGCATATTTTGTCTTTGAAACTGTTTTATTGCCTGTTAAAAACTCAATAATTTTACGAAAAAACTCAAATATCTTCTCAAACATATCTGCATTTTCGTTTTTTGTTACATCACAAATATCAATAACTACATATGTACCATCCTCAAAATACTCTATTGTATTAATATTGATTTCGGTTGAAGCATAAGATAAGCAGACTAAAGGTAAAAGCGTTATCAAAAATGATATAAATACACAAAATATTTTTTTCACAAAATCCCCTCCGAAACCATTCCGATATTTAAGATTCCCTCTGTAAGGCTTCCGTATGCTTCCTGATGTACATCAATTAAACTTATAACAACAAACACAAGCCATATAAACAAAGCAATAACAATAGCAGCAATTATTGCCTTTTTTATGTTGAGTTTTTTCTTTATGTAAAAACAATTGCTGTTTTCCATAAAGCTTCGACATATTTCTTCCGTTGAGCCGAAGTATTCTTTTATATTTTCAATAGTACATTTCGGATTATCCGCAATATATTCTTTGATACAGCAATCCAAGTCAGCAATAAAATGTTTTTTCTGCCTTGTTGAACATATCAGTAATGCAGATATTTCCTTATAATACTGCCGTAAATCTGATGTTAACGAATCATTCATATTATTCACCGTCCCCTATAATCAGTTCTATACCGATAACACTCTTTTTGTATTCTTCAAGAAGCTCCGCATAATACTGTCTGCCTGCATTTTCAATGTGATAATATTTACGCAGTCTTTTGTTTATTATCTCATCCCTGTCGGAAATATAACCGTTTTCAACAAAACGGTAAAGAACAGGATACAAGGTACCGATAGGAGTTATATAGTTACCGTTGCTTTTTTCGGAAATTGCTTTCACGATTTCATAACCGTACATATCTTTATTCTGAAGAACCGCAAGCACAACAAGCTCTATTGTACCACGCTTGAAATTTTCATTATTAACCATGCGTCTCTCCCTCACAATAATTCTTTGTTAATCATAACATAATAAAACAAAAATGTAAATACTAACTTTGTATTGCATTATATTTTGTGTCACATAATATATCTTGACACAAAATAGGAATTTGCCTATAATAAAATCAAGAAGATAACGATCGTTCTTCAAATATAAGTTATAGAGGTGATTCCATTGTTTTAATATAGGCTTATAATAATTATTTGAACACCAAGAAATAACACAAAATTTAAACCGAATGGAGAGATAACATAATGAATAATATTTCGACCTTTATTACAAGAATAATAGCTGCATTAATGAGTTTTTTCTATATGCTTATCGGTGGAAATATGAACAATATTGATGTAAAGCTTGTAAATCAACCTACATCCGACTCCACATTTATAGAGTATGAAGTCACGAATTATTCGGGAAAGACTGTTTATATCAGCAAGTATTTTTCTATAGAAGAAAAAGTCGGCAATGACTGGGTTACGCTTCCTTTTTCCGAGGATGCTTCAACAGAAGATATTGCAGTAGGGTTATTGAACTGCCAATCAGTTACTCTGAAAATTGATTTGGAACAAAAATATGGTCGTAAACTTAGCAAAGGAGAATACAGATTGGTTTTACCGTTCACTCAAGCACCGCTTGACTTTTCTGTAGAATAAAACTAAAATAATTCTTATCAGTTTTATTTAAATAAGTGTTAATTCATAATAAAGCAAGATTCCCGAATGAAACATAAACATTCGGGAATCTTGCTTTATTCAGTCTATTTTCTTACCTCAAGTTTTCAAGTCCTACGGATGCACGAAGAATATGTCGGGCATCGGAGGCTTTTATAGTTCCGTCACCGTCTGTATCGGCTGCCTTATTCTGCGTTTCTGAAAGATTTTCAAGTCCGACAGAGGCACGAAGGGCAAGTCGGGCGTCAGCAGCAGATATTTTACCGTCACCGTCAACATCACCGTAATTTATTTTTTCATCTTTTTTATTGTACGCATTTATAAGAGGCTCATTCTGCTCTTCAATGTTGATTTCACTCCAGTCTTCTGTTGTACCCGAATAATTCACCAGGGAAAGTGATTCACAATCTCCGAAAGCCCCTTTATATATTTTGGAGACATTGCTGCTGAAAGTCACGGCTTTAAGAGAAGAGCAATTTAAAAATGCTTTTTCCCCGATTGAGCTTACTGTATCCCCAAAAATTACTTCAGTCAAAGAAGTACAGCCGTCAAAGGCATGTGTACCGATAACGTTTACACCGTCAACGGTAACCTTTTTTATAAATTCACATCCACTGAATGCACCGTAAGGCAATGTACCGACTCCCGTAACAACAATCTCTTCAAGAGATTCGGGAATATAGAAATAATCGTATGTTTTGCCCATTTTTCTTGCACTGTAATACTGCTTTACCTTAACACCACCGTCAAACTGCTTATTACCGAATATATAACCAAACGGATAATTGATTTCATAAATATCATAAGCATAAGCTCCGATAAAAGGCAATGTTATTTTCTTAAGTGCCGAACAACCCCTAAAAGCAGCCTCACCGATTTTTTTAACACCTTCAGGAACTTTAATTTCCGAAATACCCGTGCAGAATGCAAAGGCACCTTCATCTATGTGTTCTACATTTTCAGGAATTATTATTTCCGTAATTTTTTCACAACCAAAAAAGGTTTCGCAACCTATAAAATTTACAGAAGCAGGAATTTCGATTCCTTTAAGAGATGTACAATTCTTGAATGCCCTATGCTGAATCTCAGTAAGTCCTGAGGGCACTTTTATGCTTTCAAGAGAGGTACAGTTTTCAAAGGTTGAGCTATCAATAATTTTCAAATTATCCGGCAATGTGATATTTTTTATTTTTTTACAGCCGTTAAAAACATCATTACCAATAAAGGTTACATTGTGGGGAATAGTTATTTGCTCAATGGACTCGCAACCGAAAAACACTTGAAAATCGATTTTTGTCAAATTTTCGGGAAGATTGATTTTCTCAAGTTTTTGGCAATTCTTAAAAGCTCTACCTTCAATTACGGTTACATTTTCGCCAATAACTGCCTCAATAAGATTTACACAATCCATAAATGCATCACTGCCGACACTCGTCACGCCGTTTTCTATGACAACCTTTTTTATGTCATTTCTATAAGAATCCCAAGGAAGCAACGTTATATCATTATGATATGCCATATTTCCCTCTCCGCTGACCGTAAATACACCGTCTGCATCAAGAGCCCATGTGAGATTATCACCGGTAGTTCCACTTGCCACAACATCCACAGCCCCTGCCGTTATGGAACCGAGCGTTAACAGTATAAGCCCTGCAGTTAATACCGAAATACATTTTTTGAAACTCTTCATTATTTTGCCTCCGCAACAGAAAATAAATATACTGACAGTATACTTGATTCACAAATACTTTTCAAGTAAAAATTTAATAAAAAACCAAATACAATATTTGTTTTTCTGTGTTGACATATATTTTTTCAAATGATATAATGTTGTAGTTAAAAGACTGTGACGGAATTACGGTTATTGATACGGACTTTCAGAGAGGCGGCGGTTGGTGGAAGCTGTCAGTACGGCAATAATCGGTCTCACTCCCGAGTTTATTCTCTGAACATCAATTAATTTTTTTGATTCATAGGAGAATACGGTTCTCACCGTTATATGAGTTCAAGTGATCAGTTTTGCTGATAAACAGGGTGGTACCGCGGTAGTTTTATCGTCCCTGAGGAAGAAAAAAATTCCTCAGGGAATTTTTTTAAAGTAATAAGTAATAGTGAATAGTGAAGAGGTAGCCTGTCGGAAGGGCTTCGCCCTTAAAATACAAGCCGCTTTGCGGCTTCATACAATGTCACTCTTACCTATTACCTCAAATTTTGGAGGTGTTTTTGTGAATTACGATTTTAAGAATACCGAGCTTAAGTGGCAGCAGAAATGGGAAGACACAGGTGTGTTCCATGCTGTTGACGGTTCGGACAAGAAGAAATTCTATGCTCTTGTAGAATTCCCCTACCCAAGTGGTGCCGGTATGCATGTCGGTCACATCAAGGCTTATTCGGGACTTGAAGTAGTATCAAGAAAACGCAGAATGGAAGGCTATAATGTACTCTTCCCCATCGGCTTTGACGCATACGGACTTCCCACGGAAAACTATGCTATCAAGACAGGTATTCATCCCAGAAAGGTTACTGATATGAATATCGAAAAGTTCTCTTCTCAGTTAAAGAGAGTTGGTTTCTCCTTCGACTGGAACAGAGTTGTTGACACAACCGAAGAGGGCTACTATAAGTGGACACAGTGGATATTCCTTAAGATGTTTGAAAACGGTCTTGCTTTCAGAGATAAGACACTTGTAAACTACTGTCCTTCCTGTAAGGTCGTTCTTTCAAATGAGGACTCACAGGGCGGTAAGTGCGACATCTGTCACAGCGACATCGTTCAGAAGTCAAAGGATGTATGGTATCTTCGTATAACAGAATATGCCGATAAGCTTCTTCAGGGACTTGATACTGTTGATTATCTTCCAAATGTAAGACTTCAGCAGGAAAACTGGATAGGTAAATCAACAGGTGCATTTGTCAATTTCACAGTTAAGGATACAAACGAAACACTTCGCATTTACACAACCCGCCCCGACACACTTTTCGGTGTTACCTTTATGGTTATGGCTCCCGAGCATCCTATGCTTGATAAGTACAAGGAAAAGATCACTAATTTTGCAGATGTTGAAGCCTACAGAACAGAGTGTGCAAAGAAGACGGAATTTGAAAGAACACAGCTTGTAAAAGAAAAGACAGGTGTAAAGCTTTCGGGCTTCTCTGCAATAAATCCCGTTAACGGCAAGGAAATTCCCATATTCATTTCCGACTATGTTATGATGGGCTACGGCACAGGTGCTATTATGGCTGTTCCCGCACACGACCAGAGAGACTGGGAGTTTGCAACAAAGTTCGGTGTTGATATCATTGAAGTTATCAAAGGCGGAGATATCACAAAGGAAGCATATGCAGGCGACGGTGAAATGGTAAATTCAGATTTCTTAAACGGACTTACCGACAAAAAATCATCAATTGCAAAAATGCTCACCGTTCTCGCTGAAAAAGGCATCGGTGAAGCCGGTGTTCAGTTCAAGATGAAGGACTGGGCATTCAACCGTCAGAGATATTGGGGTGAGCCTATCCCGATAGTTCACTGTGAAAAGTGCGGCATGGTGGCTGTCCCCTATGAAGAGCTCCCCTTGCGTCTTCCCACAGTCGAAAACTTCGAGCCCGGCACAGACGGTGAAAGCCCCCTTGCAAAAATTGATGACTTTGTGAATTGTACCTGTCCCAAATGCGGCGGCAAGGCAAAGAGAGAAACAGACACAATGCCTCAGTGGGCAGGCTCCTCATGGTATTTCTTAAGATACATTGACCCTAAGAATGACAAATGCTTTGCTGATAAAGACAAGCTTGCTTATTGGGGACAGGTTGACTGGTACAACGGCGGTATGGAGCATGTTACCCGTCATATGATTTACTCTCGTTTCTGGCACAAGTTCTTATATGATCTCGGCGAAGTTCCCTTTGACGAGCCATACGCAAAGAGAACCGCACAGGGACTTATACTCGGCCCCGACGGCGAAAAGATGTCAAAGTCAAAGGGTAATGTTGTTGACCCCAATGATGTTGTTGACATTTACGGTGCTGATGTACTTCGAAGCTATGTTCTTTTTATGGGTGACTATGAAAAAGCAGCTCCCTGGTCACAGAATTCACTTAAGGGCTGTAAGAGATTTATTGACCGTGTATGGAATCTTCAGGAAATCGTAGCGGACGGTGACGAGTATTCAAAGAAGCTTGAATCCTCTTTCCACAAGACAATAAAGAAGGTTTCCGAGGATATCGAAAATCTTAAGTACAACACGGCAATTGCAGCACTTATGACTCTTATCAATGAGATTTATGATGCAGGCACAATTACCAAGAAAGAGCTTAAGACCTTCATCACTCTTCTTAATCCCTTTGCTCCTCATATAACAGAGGAAATCAACGAAGCACAGGGCTTCTCCGGAATGCTGGCAAACGGCGAGTGGCCCACATACGACGAAGCAAAGTGCGTTGATGACGAAATCGAAATCGCAGTTCAGGTAAACGGCAAAATCAAGGCAAGAATTATGGTTGCCGCCGATATCGAACAGGACGGTGCAGTAGCAGCAGCTAAAGAAAATGCTGATGTAAAAGCTGCAATTGACGGTAAAACAGTTATCAACGAGCTCTATGTTAAGGGTCGACTTGTAAATATCGTAGTTAAATGACAGGCTGCCGAAAAACGCACATGACCGTGTATGACAGTTACTTTAAAATCAGATTTTATCAGATAACAGAATAACATCATAAATTTTACCCGACACAAAAAATTGTGTCGGGTAAAGTCATACACTTTCCGTTTTTTCGCCCTCTCGCGGTACCCTTGTACAGCTTCGGGGCGAAGAAAACGAAATCCTGCACATTTTTCGAAGCCTGTCTGCTCTTCGGAAGTTACTTCTTTGATAAAATGTTATTTTATGCCGGTTTCATCATTTTTGAAGTAACCGAATTTTATTGCAGACGAGCCGAATTTTTTTCTGATGTCATCCAGTGTGTTTTCTATTTTTTCCTGTTTTTCGTGGGTATTGTCAAGAGAATCAAATAAATTGAGCTGACCGAAGTCTTCATCTTCATTTATAAGTCCCGATGCGGTTACGGACAAAAGGCGTACAGGCTGAGTGGCACTCCAGTTTCCTTGTATAAGACTCATTGAAACCTCTGCAATTTCCCTTTGCAGGTCGGTGGCTCTTTTAAGAGTCAACTGTCTTTGCATAGTACGAAAATCCGTATCCTTTATTGCAACCTGTACAACGGTGCACTTTTTCTTTTCCTTGCGAAGACGGCAGGCAACGGAATCGGATAAAAATGCAATACCTGATTTTATTTCATCGAAGCCCTTAAGGTCACGCTTGAAGGTCATTGAATTTCCTATAGATTTTACTTCCTGCTTATCATAAAATGATGCGACGGGTGAATTGTCATTTCCGTTGGCATTATCCCATAGGGAAAATCCAAGCTTTCCGAATATTTCACCGAGCTTCTCTTTGTCGTAAGCTGCAAGCTCACCTATGGTATTTATGCCGAGTGAACGCATTTTTTCGGTAGTTTTCTTTCCTGCAAGAAAAAGCTCCGAAATATCGGCTTTATGGAAGATATCCCCCATATTCTCTCGCGTAATAACGGTAGTTGCATCAGGCTTTTTATAATCGCTTCCGAATTTTGCAACAGTCTTGCAGAAGCTTACTCCCACTGAAATCGTTATTCCTATCTCATTTTTTATTCGTTCTCTTATGCCGTCGGCAAGACTTTTTGCATCATTTCCGAAAAGATGCAAGGTATTCGTCACATCAAGATAAGATTCATCAATACTTGCTTTTTCTACAAGGTCTGTATATTCAAGATAAATGTTGTTGATTTTTTCGCATATCTCCCTGTAAAAATCGTGATGGGATAAAACGCAGACGAGCTTCGGACATTTTCTCAAAGCCTGAATTATCGGTTCTGCCGTATTTATACCGTATTTTTTTGCTTTCAGATTCTTTGCAAGTATGATACCGTGACGGCTTTCGGGGTCACCCGTTACAGCCATGGGAACATCTTTAAGAGTTGGGTCAAGAAGCTCTTCACAGGAAGCAAAAAACGAATTGCAGTCACAATGAAATATTATCCTGTCCACAGCATTCTCACCCCTTTTAATTCATATTTACATTATAGCATAAACATCCGTTCAGCACAAGATAAACCGATTTTAACTACTGCAAAAATCAGCAATTACCGACATAAAAATATAATTTGTTCAGAATCCGACAAAACCGTAATAAATTAACGCAGTTATACAAAATAATTTCATATATTTTATCTTGCAAAGGTTTTCTTATAATGCTATTATATTATTTGTATTATTATATGTTGGAGGAATAGCTTATGCTTAATATCAACACCTCGTTGTGTAAGGGTTGCTCTTATTGCATCAAGTTCTGTCCCAAGAAGATTCTTGATCTTGGCACCGAACGCAATAATCACGGTCACTTTTTCCCCCTTATCACAGACGAATCATCCTGCATCGCTTGTGCTATGTGTGCAACAATCTGCCCCGAGGGCGCTATTGAAATAACAAAGGAGGAGAATGATAATGGCTAAGGTTCTTATGAAGGGCTGTGAAGCTATCGCAGAGGCTGCCGTAAGAGCAGGCTGCCGTTTCTTTGCAGGTTATCCCATCACTCCTCAGAATGAAATTCCCGAATATCTCTCATGGAGACTTCCCGAGGTCGGAGGCGTTTTCGTACAGGGCGAAAGCGAGGTTGCTTCCGTAAATATGGTTTACGGTGCAGCAGCATCGGGTTGCCGTGCAATGACAAGCTCATCGGGCCCCGGTATCAGCCTTAAGGCAGAGGGCATTTCCTATCTTTCAGGCACAGGTCTTCCCGCCGTTATCGTAAATATCAGCCGCGGAGGCCCCGGACTCGGTTCAATTCAGCCTGCACAGCAGGACTATTTACAGGCAACAAAGGCTCTCGGACACGGCGGCTTCAGAGTAATGGTATTTGCTCCCTCAACACTTCAGGAAGCAGTTGACCTTACATATAATGCATGGGAATATGCAGAAAGAGACAGAAATCCTGTTATGATCCTTATGGACGGCTGTCTCGGTGCAATTATGGAGTTAGTTGAATTCCCCGAAATGAAAGAGCCTGCAAGACAGGGCACAAAATCTTGGGATCTTAACAGAACCAAGGATAACCCAAGAGCGGCAAGAATGCTCACACCCTATTTCCCCGAAGCAATTCTTGAGCTTAAGAATACTTCACAGAAAAAAATGATTGAACGCTGGGCACAGAATGATGTTCAGGTTGAAGAATTTATGGTTGAAGATGCTGAATATATTATCGTAGCATACGGTATTTCTGCCCGTGTTTCCAAGGAAGCTATTTTAAGACTGCGTGAAGAGGGCTATAAGGTTGGTATGATAAGGCCTATCACTCTTTATCCCTTCCCCAAGGAAAGCTTCCGCAAACTGAATTACGAACAGGTAAAAGGCTTTATTGATGTAGAGCTTGCTATTCCTGCACAGATGCACGATGATATTGCTCTTGAAGTAAAAGACCGTGCTCCCATATATGAATACTGCCGTTCAGGCGGACTTCTCTTCGATGATGACGGTGTTTATGCCGCTGTCAGAAAAATTCTTGACGGAGGTGCAAAATAATGGCTGAATACAAAAGACCCGAATCATTAAAGAAAACTCCCAGCGGCTTCTGTCCCGGCTGTATGCACTCTCTTGCAACAAAGCTTATCGCTGAGGTTGTAGGCGAAATGGGACAGGCTGAAAACTGTCTTCACATCGTACCCGTTGGCTGTTCCACACTTAACCTTGCTTACTGGCAGGGCGATGTTCTCGGTGCTGCACACGGCCGTGCTCCCGCAGTTGCGACAGGCTTCAAGCGTTCAAATCCCGAAAGACTTGTATTCGCTTATCAGGGTGACGGAGACCTTGCAGCTATCGGTCTTGCTGAAATTATGGGTGCCGCAAACAGAGGAGAAAACTTTACGGTTATATTCTTCAACAATCAGACCTACGGTATGACAGGCGGTCAGATGGCTCCTACTACCCTTATCGGTCAGAAAACCACCACAACAAGATACGGCAGAGACCCCGAAACCACGGGTTATCCCATGAAGATGTGTGAGCTTATATCCACACTTGAAGCTCCCGCTTTTGTTGCTCGTTACGCTCTTAACACACCCAAGGGCTGCAGAGATGCAAAAAAGGCTATCAGAAAGGCTTTTGACATTCAGATGTCAGGTAAAGGCTTCTCCTTTATTGAGCTTTTAGGTAACTGTCCCACAAACTGGGGACTTACTCCCTTACAGACACTTGACTATATGGAAAGCAATACCATTCCTTATTTTGTGCCCGGTGTTTACAAGGATAAATATAAGGATGAGGTGAAGTAATATGAAAAAGTCATTGGTTGTTTCAGGTTCAGGCGGTCAGGGTGTTATGAGTGCAGGCATAATGATTGCACAGACAGCCGTAAGTGCCGGCAAATATGCTACTTTCCTTCCCGAATACGGCCCCGAACAGAGAGGCGGCAGTGCAAAATGTACTGTTGTTGTTAATGATGAAGAAATCATTTCCCCTCTTATGGCAAAGTGTGACACACTCATCACAATGAATGAGCAGTCATTCAAAAAATTCGGTGCATCTCTCAAAGCAGGCGGCATCCTTATTGCCAACACAAGCCGTGTGCTTTCCGAAATCACAAGAGAAGATATCACTGTTGTAAGAGTTCCTGCAGATGACCTTGCAGTTGAGCTCGGCAACATCAAATGTGCAAATATCATTCTTATCGGTGCTCTTATCGGTGCTGATGCCGGCATCATCACAGAAGAAGCAATGCTCGCATCCCTTGAAGCAAAGTTCGGCTCAAAGAAAAAGGAAGTTCTTGACCTTAATAAAGCCGCACTCCAGAAGGGTATCGAATACGGCAGAAACTCAAAATAAATTAATTGAAGACCGTTGTTTTTGCAGCGGTCTTTCTGCATTGAGGAGTATTTATGTATACTATAAGAAAATATAAGTCTGAAGACAAAGAACAGCTTCGTTTTATCTGCAAGGAAACTACCTGGGAAAATAATAAAAAGGATGAAAATAAGCTTGAAAGTATTCCGATAATTTTCAACGATTATTTTACCGAATATGAGCCCGATAATATTTTTGTTGCAGTAAACGAAGAAGATAAGCCGGTGGGGTATGTTATCAGCTCGAGTAATTTTTCTCTTTTTAAGGATAAAATGCTTCATGATATAAAGCACAGGGTAAAAATGGTCTACCCTGCTTCCCTTGCTATGTTTTTTGCTTCCTTTATTGCTGTTGCTGTTACAAATAAGAAATACCGTACACACCTTCATATAGATCTGCTTCCCGAAGCACAGCGACAGGGGTTGGGCACAAAGCTTATTGATACATTATGCGTGCACCTTAAAGAAAACGGAATCAAAAATGTAAGTGTACTTACAATAAGTACTGATTCTGCAGGTTATAAATTTTATAAAAAATACGGATTCAGAACAATACAAAGATTTACTCCCACAAGAATTTCAATGACCTACGATATAAAATGAGGCAAATATGACAGTTAAAGCAGTTTTGAGCGATATAGGACAATACTCAAACGAGGTTATATTTGAAGAGGATTTCAGAAAAGAAATGCGAATAAACACAGACCTGCCGAAAAAAGGCAGGTCTGTACATATTATGTCCCTCCGAACGGAAAGCAAGCCTTCCTCGAAGACGGACTATCCGAAAACGGTCGCCTGAGTCTCGGCGAAGCCGTTTTCTTGTTAAATTTCTCAGTTCATTGGGGTAAGTGTTACGGTTATCTGAGCTTCTGTTACATCCGAAAGATGTACGGTAAGCTTTCTTATATCATCATAAGAGTCATCATATTCATATGCACCGCCGAGCTTTTGTGCAGCCATTACGGAAAATACTCCGTCACCGTCAAGTGTAGCTTTCATCTGCTTTCCGTTTATTGTAAGCACGGCAGATTTTCCGTCATCTGATATTTCAATATCCGCTTTCGTGTGCATAAACCAATAAATTTCACTTTTTATTCTGCAGGATACGGTATCAGTAATTCTAAGAGATGTATAGTTATCAAAAAGCTCAAACTCTCTTGTGACAGTCTTTGCCATATTCATAAGATATGCATTTGTCATATCAAGAACACAGCTTCCTCCGTCGTCAGTTTCATTAAAGCTTGAGAAAGAGGCTTCTGCAAGAGCATATTGGTCATCATAGGTAATATCGGGATTTATTACAAGAGTATTCTGTCCCTCGGCACGCTTACAGTAATTTTTCCATCTGTCACCGCCGGGAAGTGCCGTAAAATATCCGTCTGCATCATAATTTCCGGGGCCTAACTCTTCAGCCCAACGCTCACCCATTGAATCAAACACAAATGTTCCGATATCAAGGTCACCGTGATTTGTATAATTATATCCGCCTTTGATTGCCGCATAGGTTGCATTTTGGTTCTGATACTCACTTCTGAAAATTGCTATAGTCTGCCCTACATCAGATTCCAGACAAACAGCCAAGGGTTCATCGGAAAAATCACTTTCATCGGCAGTATAGCCTCTGTTATACCATAAAAGCGAAAGGGCATCCTCTTTACCGCTGCCGTTACGCTCTGTATTTTGGGAAGTATCAGGTAAAAATTCGCCGGCTGTATCGCCCATCTGATATGATGAAAGTAAGGGGCTTTCATACTGCGATGCATACCAATGAAGAACAGGTGAATAGCAGAATCTGTCTTTATTATCACCGAAATTGAATACTCCCGTGGGAGAGGATATATGAACGGGAAAATAGCCTAACTGACTGAAACCGTCAATTTCCGACATTCCGAAATCCGTACCGAAATAATTTCTTGATGTTGCAACAAAGTAGACGATTGCGTTCATACCGGACTGACAGTAACCGGGTCCCTCAGCATATACACCGTCAGGTGTGAAGCTTGAAAAAGCAATGGGCATATTCTGATAACACATAGAAAGAAACTCTGCAGCCTTTTCGGCGTTATAATATGAAAATGTCATACAGGCAATTCCTATACCGCTGTAGCATATGCTGTTCCAGTTATTTTTTGACCAGGTAAACCAGTTTTTGAGATAGTTTTTAGATAATGCAGGCTCTATTGCATATTCCCATGTTTTTTCACAAAGAAGAGCTTTCTGTTCTTCTGAAAGGTAATCATAGAACCAATCATAGCCTATCGACACGGCAAGAGCCATTTCTGCAGTTGCAAGAAAATGTGAGGTACACCAATCGTCATAGGAGCAGACATTACTGAGCTCCTCCCATGCTCTTACTGCATATTTTTCGTCACCCGATATCTTCCAAGCATATCCTAAAATGACGATCCTGTTAATTGTTTCTCTTGATATGGGAAGAATACTGTTCTCCTCATCAAGAACATATTCCATAGGCGGATATATGCTTTTATCAAGAAGTGCATCTGCATTGGCAAAAACATAATCGGAAAGTCCTTTTGTATATTCCGAAAATTCTTCTTTTTCGTATTCACTTTTTGCTGTATTGAAAAGCTCTTCATCAGCAAGCACAAAAGGATGATTTGCTTCTGTTTTTGATAAAAGTGACTTGAGCTCCTGTTTATCGGGTGCTTCCTTATAGATATCAAGTGAAATATAATCAATACCAACACTTATCATATCGGGAATAACCTCAAAATAAGGACATATATTTCCAATGGAAACACCTGAAAAAAACAAGGTGATTGCAGAAAAAATTGCAGTTATTTCAGACCGGAAATCCATAATATAATTAACCTCCTACGGGTTACTTCGCCACATAATCAAAAAGTGATTTCAGCTCCGATGGCTTTCTTGTAGTTATGTTGTCACAGCCAAGTGTAAGTACTCTTGCCATATCAAGCTTATTATTAACAGTCCATACCGATACCAAAAGTCCCTGTTCGTGGAATTTTTCAACCATCTTTTTCGTACAGGCTTTATAGTTGATATTAAGACCTGTTGCATCGAGAAATTTCACTTCTTCAATCAGCTCATTTATATATGTATCGTCTTCATTTTTTGACTTATCAATATCCTTATTGAGATAATAAGTCACATCGGGAGCATCGTTTTTTACCGCTTCAACAAAATCTGCCGTCACACCCGTAAAGAAAATTCTGTCAGAAATTCCGTACTTATCCGCAGTTGCAACCACCTGTGCAAGATCATCCGTTGCCTTCACGTCTACATTTACAAGAAGTCCGTTATACTGTGCGATAAGCCGAAATGCTTCATCAAGTGTATGAACTGCCCCCTTCGGTGCATCGTGAGACAATACGGCAGTTCCGCTTTCGTCAAAATTGAGGTCAAATTCTACAATGTCTGCCCCACAGCCGTAACCGAGAGTAATTGCATCAAGAGAATTATCCTTTGTGCCCTCACATCCCGTATGTGCAGTTATTGTAAAGCCATCGGGCAGAACAGCATTTCTTATTGCGTGGCTGCTTATTACAGCATTGATAAGCAAGGCAGCCGTACCGAATGCTCCGACTGAAAATATAATTTTGTTTTTAAGCTTCATATAAAACACCTCTTATATATGTTATATCAAAAAACACACAAAAAGGTCAATATTAATCATAAAAGATTCCGTAAACAAACTGACATTATATTTTTTATTCCGATTAGGAAAAAATTTACAATTAGTTAATATTTCTATATCAGAATTATAAAGCACAACTGTTATTCTAATTAAGAAAAATAACAACAGAAAGGTCCTATTTATGAAAAAACTTTTAGCAATCTCCTTATCCATAATTATGCTCTTAAATATCGGCATATCTGCTGCAGCATTGGAAGTACCTACAAAAAAATATGGCAGTGATGTTCCTGTAATCGCCCTTTTCGGCGACGGCGAAGCAATACGCAATGAAAATGACGAAATCGTGTTCAAATTCTCCGAGCTTCTCAATGTTTTTAACAGTTCCGAATCGGAAGACGGAACAGAAGACAATTCAACAATGGAAGCTGTAATCAATATTCTTCAGCCATTCCTTATAGACGGCATACTTTTTAATAAATGGGATGACTACTATACTGCCCTTGAAAAAGAGATCGGCGATCTTTTTACCGAAGTCAGATATGACGAAAACGGCGAATGTACCAATAACACGGATATTTCACAAAACCTCAGAACCCGGATGACACAGCAGATGGCAACCGATTACAAAGAACAAAGAGGATCATATTATGTGTATGACTATCAGTTTTGGTATGATTGGCGTCAGGATCCTCTTGAGACAGCAGACGAATTCCACGCATATATTGAAGGCATAAAAGCCACCACAGGCTGTGATAAGGTTGCTATTCTTGCAAGATGTCTCGGTACAACGGTCACAATGGCTTATATTGCAAAATACGGAACAGATTCCATATACGGTGTTGCCTTTAACGGTTCTGTTGTAGAAGGAGCTGAAATTATAAGCGAATCTATAAGCGGAAAATTCTCAATTGACGGAGAAGCTATAAACAGACTTCTTTATGATCTTAACTCAACAGGTGCTGCAAATATAGATTCTTTTGTAACGGCAAGCATTGACCTTGCAGTAAAGAGCGGCCTTGTAGATTCTCTTACAAGTACAGTAAAAAACACAATTTACGCAAAACTTGTCAAGGGGGTTACCTCTGCTCTTGCTCTTTCAACATTTTTTACATGGCCCGGTTATTGGGCATGTGTAAGTGCAGATGACTACGAAAATGCACTTGATTATGTATTCGGTGATGAAAACAGTGAAAAAAGAACAAAATATGCGGGGCTTATCAATAAAATTGATAACTACAATTCAACAGTAAGAGAACAGCTTCCCGAGCTTTATGATGCCATTGAAAATTCAGGAGCAAATATCGGTATTATCGCAAAATACGGTTTCCAATTAACTCCCATATGCGAATCCGCAGATCAGATAGCCGACCAGTACGCAACCCTTGAAAAATCATCGTTCGGAGCAACAACTGCTCCTTCAATTTTTGAAACATTGTCCGATGAATATATAGCTAAAAAAGCGGAAGAAGGCAAGGAAAAATATATTTCTCCCGATAAAATGGTGGATGCCTCTACCTGCCGTTTCCCCGATTATACTTGGTTTACAAAAAATATTTCTCATTCATACTGGCATGATTTTGAAACTACTCTGCTGTTTAACATAATAACAGCAGACAAGCAATACACCGTTAATGATTTTGACTGCACACAGTTTGTTGTTCATAATTATGAAACAGGTGAAGTTGTCGCGATGACAGAAGAAAACTGCCATACAGAAAGTTGGTATAATGAAATAAGCAACAATGCCTCAACAGGCTTTTTCGGAAAAATAATCGCTTTCTTCAAATCACTTATTGCATGGTTCAAAGCAATATTTGCTTAATTACAAAACAAATCGCTATACACAAAACAAAGCCGTCAGCTCACAAGCGAACTGACGGCTTTCTGTATTAATTTTTTACCAGCTTAATCCTTAAATTCAGCTTTTACGATTTCATCAATTGCATCCTGAGAGGCACCGGTCATAAGCTCAGCTTTCTTTTTTCTGCGTTCATAAAGTTCAGAATACATCTTGTTTCTTGTTTCCGCAGACAACGGATAGAAGAATTTCGGAATGATACCGAGACTTGAAGAAATAATCGGAATACCTGTACCGAGTGCGAATATCCACCACTTCGTAAAGTCAGTCTGAGTTCCTATTTCTTTACCCTGAACATAGCCGATTCTCTTCATTACGATGCTGTTAATACTTCCCATAACGGCACTTTGAAGTTTAGTAATAATTGATGTTGTAACACCGGTCATTGCCTCACTTCGATATCCGTTTTTCCATTCGCAGTAGTCCATAGCTTCGTTACTGATCTCAGCAGGGATAACTCGTCTTAATCCGTAAACACACATTTCAAATATTTCTTCAATGCCCATAAGAGGAAGAATAATGTGCTTTTTCTGGAAATTGTTATTTATTGAACCGATTCCGAATACGATAAGCCACAGCATATCAGTCCATGCATCTTCAAGAATCCAGAGTGCTTTAGTTGAGAATCTCTTTCTGAGAGGTTTAACAAAGCTGTAGCTGATAAACTTCACGGGGAATGCGGGAATACCTACAATAGTCTTCCAGGTAATTGAGCCTATAACATCTATATAGAAATTCGTTCTGCTCTGACCGATTGAGAAGCCTGCAAGGAAGGAAGAAATAAGGCTTATGAGCATAGGCTTGTTGTTTATAACGGACTTCAGACTGTGCTTTACCTTAGGCTTTGATATTGTCTGAGCAACACGTTCTTTGGATGTCCAGAAGAAATAAACAGCAAGACAAGCTGAGAACAGTGCACAGGCTGTACCGAAAACAGAGAAAAGGTAAGGAAGCTTTATGTTTAACTTCTTATTTATAACAAGGTCATAAATAATACCGAAAACCTGCTTCGGAATGTCCTCAAAAATATGAGTAACAACATTTGCAAGGGCAATAAGTCTCGATCGTTCCATAGGCGACGGTGTAATCGTTGACAAAAAGCCTGACTTTGCAATAGCTGTAAAAGTACCTGCTGTTTCTGTTATAATAGATAACGCAAAGTATGTAATAAGCTTAGGAAGATAATTATCCGGAGTATCAGGGAAGATAAACGGAATCAGCCAATACCACAGACCAAGGATTGTGAGCGGGAATTCACCAAGAAGAAGATACGGTCTGAATTTACCCCAACGGGTTCTTGTCTTTTCAACGATAACACCGATAAAAGTATCGTTTATAGTATCCCATACAGTTGAGATTATGTTTTGAGCTGCAAGAAAATCAAAATTGATCTTTACAACATCATAAATATAACGATCCTTAAAATCGTTGATATTCAGGCTGTAGGAAGCATCGTTCAAAACATAAGCTATTGTTTCTTTTTTGCTTACAAAGCGTCTCTCGCTGAAAGAATTTGCCATTGAAAGTTCAGCAACCGCACTTTTGTTTTCAGCCATTTTTTACACCGCCTTAATTTATAATTACATATATAATACCACAAATAATTTCATTTGTAAAATACTTTAACTACTTTTTAACAAAAAAATTTTTGAAATTTTATTTGTTTGTTATCACAACAATAAAAAGGCTTCACAAAAGCCTTTGCCGACCGTTTTCGGATAGTCCATCTACGAGGAAAGCTTGCTTTCCGTTCGGAGGGACATATAATCATTTTTACATTACAGGAAGGAATTTTCCGTAATGTAAAAATAATATTGCCAATCTTGAAAATCTGGTATATTATAGTAACAAATATACACTATCACGGTGAACGAAATGTTTAATTTTTTTGCTTCTGAAAATTCAAGACATAGTGACTGCTATTATATAAACGGCAGTGACCTCAATCACATAAAAAATGTTCTTCGTATGCGTGAAGGAGACTGTTTTCTTGTAAGCGAAAACGGTAAGAGTCATCTTTGCGAAATAATAAGCCTTTCGGAGGAAACTGCAATCGCAAAAATAAAGGTAGAGGATTATCAGGACACGGAATTGCCTGTAAAAATCTATCTTTTTCAGGGGCTTCCGAAAAGCGACAAGCTTGAGCTGATTATTCAAAAAACCGTGGAATTGGGTGTTTATGCAATAATACCTACCGAAATGAACAGATGCGTTGTAAAAATAGAAGAAAAAAAGAAAAAAAATAAGCTTGAACGCTGGCAGGCAATTGCAGAAAGTGCTGCAAAGCAGAGCAAACGCAATATTATTCCCGATATCATTGATGTTATGTCTTACAAAGAGGCATTAAAATATGCCGAAGACCTTGATATGATTCTTGTTCCCTATGAATCTCAAAACGGAATGGAAGATACAAAAAATGCTTTAAGTGAAATAAAGACGGGAATGAGGATAGGAATATTCATAGGCCCCGAGGGCGGATTTGACGAAAAAGAGATAAATACTGCACTTGAACACAATGCCCGAGTTATTTCACTCGGCAAAAGAATTTTACGAACCGAAACAGCCGCAATTACGGCTGTCGGTATGTGTATGCTTCATATTGAAATGAGCCTTGACGGAGAAAGCTGATGAAGAATTTACCTGAAAAATTTGCCCATAGGATGAAAAATCTTCAAGGATTTGACTTTGATGCTTACATAAAGGTGTTAAACGAAGAACCCGTAAAAGGATTCCGTGTAAATACGGATAAAATTTCCCTTGAAGATTTTGAAAAAATAAATATATTCGGAAATGAAAAGATTCCCTATGTCGAAAACGGTTTCTATCTTGATTACGAAAAAGCGGGAAATCACCCTTATCACCATGCAGGAATGATTTATATTCAGGAGCCTGCGGCTATGGCTCCTGCCGAATGTATTGATATAGAGCCCGATTGGACAGTTCTTGATATGTGTGCCGCCCCCGGCGGAAAAAGCACACAGATAAAAAACAAGCTCGGTGAAAACGGAATTCTTGTTTCCAACGAATACATATCCTCAAGATGCCGTATCCTTACGGGCAACATTGAAAGACTCGGTCTTTTCAATACGGTTACTACCTGTATGGATACCAAAAAGCTTATAAGATATTTTCCCGATACATTCGATCTTATTATGTGCGATGCCCCCTGTTCGGGAGAAGGAATGTTCCGGAAGGAAGAGATTGCAATTGATGAGTGGAGCGAAGAAAATGTCAGAATGTGTGCCGAAAGACAAAGAGAAATTCTTGAAAATGCAGTACCCCTCTTAAAAAACGACGGTTATATCATTTATGCCACCTGCACATTCTCGTTAGAAGAGAACGAAATGCTTGTTGATTCTTTTCTTGAAGCACATCCCGACTTTGAGCTTGTGCCTGTCAATGAAAAGGTACAAAAGGCTACTGCAGACGGTATATACTTTGATGGCTGTAAATGTGAAAATATTCATTTTGCAAGACGCTTCTATCCCTATATTTCAAAGGGTGAGGGACAGTTTATGGCTGTGCTTTACAGAAAAGGCGATATAGCAAATCACAAAAAAACACTCCCGATAAAAGAAAAAATTGACAAAACGGTAAGTGATTTTCTTGATTCAGTGCTCACGTCTTACGACAAAAACGCGGTAAAAATGTATAATATGAATCCCGTTTATTTTTCCCCCGACGTTGAAATACCCAAGGGAAGCGCATTTTCCTGCGGTGTGACTATAGGCGAAATCAAGAAAAACTACATTCAGCCCCACCATCAGTTTTTTATGGCTATGGGAAAATATTTCAGAAGACAGATTGATTTATCCCCCGACTCAGAGGAAATCAGAAAATATCTTCACGGTGAGGAAATTGACGTAAACTGTGAAAACGGCTGGGCGGTAATTACCGTTAACGGTTGTACCCTCGGAGGTGTAAAGGTTGTCGGCGGCAGAGCCAAGAATCATTACCCCAAGGGACTTAGACTAAAACAAATATGACGGCACCGGTATTATTTTACCGTATGCCGCCTTGCTTGCCCCGAGTAATATAAATATGCGTCCTCTAATGAAATGTTACTCACTGCTTCAATAAAGCCTTCAGGTTTTGTCTCACTAACAATCCTGAACAGTAGCCCACGCTCACTTTGCTTGATAGTATATGCGGAGTATTTTGATTTGAGACTCTCCAATTCATTTGTTTCGCATATTGTCTCAAACACCTTACCCTTGACCGTTGATATTATTGAAAAACAAGTTCCGCTTTTTATTAATTTGCCGTTTTCAAGAAAAAGAACATTATCCGCAACACTTTCTATATCACTTGTTATATGTGTTGAATAAATAATTATCCTCTCACCGGCAAGGCTTGTAATCAAATTGCGGAAACTGATTCTTTCATAAGGATCAAGTCCTACCGTTGGTTCATCAAGAATTATAACTTTAGGTTCACCCAGCAAAGCATTTGCAAGGTGAACCCTTTGTTTCATTCCCCCCGAAAAACTGCTGATTTTTTTCTTAGCGAATGAATCAAGGTTTACGATAGTAAGCAGTTCTTCAATTTGGTGCTTTGCCGTATTTTTTGAAATTCCTTTTAATTCAGCCATATACATCAAAAAGCTTACAGGGGAAAAATCTTCATATAAACCATACTTTTGAGGCATATAGCCAATGTCCTTTCTGTATTTTGAACCTAAAGAAAGGATTTCTTCTCCATTGTATAATATATGTCCATTATCTCTTTTGATATTATCAGTAAGAAGATTAAACAACGTGCTTTTTCCTGCTCCGTTAGCCCCTAAAATACCGTAAATCCCGTAGTTGAAATCAAATGTAAAGTCCTTTAAAGCATTCTTATTCCCATACGTTTTTGAAAGATTTGATATGTTAAGTGAAATATCCATAGTAATTCCCCTTCTTGCTTTTTTTACATAAAAATGCACAAATAATTGCCCCTACAACAGAAATGGACATTGCATTTTTATAATCAACTAACGGTGAATCCAAAATTTTCAGCAAAGAAAAGTTATCAAGGAGACCTATGCCGAAAACAGATAATACTTCGGGCAAAATAAATACAATTAAGCAAGAGGCTGCAACAAAAGCTTCTTTTTTTATGTTAGCCCCTGCAAAACAGATAAAAACAGCTGCTTCCATCAAAATGACTGCTCTTAAAGTTAAGTTCAGCAACAAGAACTCGCCTGTAGTAAGAGGCAAAGAAAAATCCGCAAAAGTCTGTATACTTTGTATAGATATATTCAACTTTTCAATAGCAAACAGACTGTCGATATGAAGCAGATGCACTCCGTAAACCATAACAAATACTAACAAGGATAGTATCATTGCGATGTTAATCTTTGCACCAAACAGCTTTTTTCTTCCGTTTTTCGTTGCAAAAACAACAGTTTTTGTTTGATTTCTTTCTTCAAAAGTAAAAACATCAGATAAAAGTAAAACCAAAAATATAACAGCAGTGGCATTGTAAAACATACGGTCTTTACAGTATTCAGATGAAAACAAATGCTCGTATGCACGAGGATTTACAACCCTAACGGTATATCCCGCACTTTCTGCTTGTTCAAGATATTCAAGGTATGAGGCAATTGTGCCGTGGGCTTCCGTTATATATATGTAATTAGAATACAAATTGCAAATCAATTAGGGAGCCAATGTCCAATTACCAACTACTGATTCCTCAATACTGCCCTTAAATGTTGCATAAATAATATCCGCTGCATATAACCATGTGTCAGAAACAGAAAAACTCAACTGACAGCTTAATGCATTGGTTGCGGAATTATTTTTACTAAAGGAGTAAAGAAACCCATTTTCGGTCAAATCATCATAATCATAATATTTACCATCTATATTACATGTTATGCGCTCTGTTCTGTAGCCACCGGTAGAAACCTTCATTGTAGCTTTATCAACTGTGCAGGTAGTTGTCATGTAACTGTTTGATTTTGTTGTAGCTTATACAGAAAGAATTAAACAGCTACAAATTGCGCAAACACTGCAAAGCACAGCAATAATACGAATCACCAAACTCTTATTTTTCATAAATACACTTCCTTTTTTTATTACATATTGGCTGTTTTTTGTTAAGAATTATAAAAGCTCTTTGCTTACTTCAATAATTCTTAATTTCATCATAGCAATAGTGTACAAAAAAAACAAACCAAATTGCAAAAATGCATAAAAATTCTGCAAAAACGCTAATTTTATCAAAAAAAGAAAATGCAACAAAATTTGTATTGCTGTAATTATCTACATTAATATATTCAGGAGTTTATGATATCAAATATCCGTTGCATATCCTCGGGCAAAGGTGCTTCAAGGTACATTTCCTCTTTTGTTACGGGATGAAGAAATCTGAGGCTGAAGCAATGAAGAGCCGCACGGTTTATTGAAAAATCCTCCGAGCCGTACATATCGTCCCCTGCAAGGGGTGTACCCATTGAGGCAAAATGCACCCTTATCTGATGGGTTCTGCCCGTTTCAAGGTGAATTTTCAGAACACTTCGTTTGCCGTCTGTTTTAAGGCTTTTCCAATGAGTTACGGCATATTCACCGCCCTCACCTACCCAACGGTAGGTTTTTCCGGGATCGGGACGGACTATAGGCTTGTTTATTGTTCCCTCTCCGTGATATTCTCCCCCCGCAATTGCAATATATTTCTTTTCAACATTTTCGGAAAGAATGTTTGCGGAATAGGCATTGAGAGCTATAATGACAAGCCCCGAAGTGCATTTATCCAGTCTTCCCACAGCACGAAAAACTATCTCCTTGTTTTTCTGTAAAAAATATGCGGAAATCTTATTTGCAAGGGTATCCCCCTGATGATTGTGTGTGGGATGCATAGCAATATCGGGGGATTTATTTATAACAAGGATATCCTCATCCTCATAAATTATATCAAGCCCCTCGGTATTACCGGGCGGAATTGAGTTTTCTTCATCGGGAAAGGTTACGGTTATAATATCGCCCGAAAATACTCTGTCTACGGTTCTTATGTGCTCACCGTTCCTCAATAATCCCATGGGGTCATTTTTAAGCTTCGGCAAAAGCCTTGCCGATATTTTCAGGTGTCCCCTCAAAAAAACTATAAGCTTTTCGCCATTTAATTCTTCAGGAATTTCACAGGTTATACTTCTTGACATAATTCCTCCGCAAATAACAGAAATTTAACATTTTCGTTCAATATATGTATAAATGACAATTTACAATATCTTTGTAAATCGGAAAGGTGATGATTTGTTTGAATAATAAAATGATTCCACGGGCAGAGAATCCCGAAGATGTCGGCGTTTCATCAAAAGCAATCGGTGAATTTTTTGAAGATATTGAAAAAAGCGGAATGGACATACATTCCTTTATGGTAATACGCCACGGCAAAGTAGCAGCTGAATGTTACCGTGCACCTTTTACCGCAAATCGTCCTCACGCTATGTATTCCGTAAGCAAAACCGTAACAGCAACAGCAATAGGTCTTGCAATTTCGGAAGGCTTCCTTGATATCAAGGATAAAGTAAAGGATTTTTTCCCCGATTACGCAGAGGGGATAAAAGACGATAAGCTCAATTCACTTACCGTTGAACATTTAGTTACAATGACAAGCGGAAAAGATCCCAGCGTTTTTGCCGACAAAAGCAAGGGAAACTGGATAGAATATTATTTTTCTGCCCCTTGGTATAATGAACCGGGAAAAGAATTCCGTTACATAAATGAAAATATTTATATGCTGTCTGCAATTATTAAAAGAGCAACAGGAAAAAGTGTAAGGGAATTTCTGAAGCCAAGACTTTTTGAGCCGTTGGGAATTGACTATCCGTTCTGGGAAACAGATTCATACGGCATTGAAGCCGGCGGCTGGGGGCTTTATCTTAAAACCGAAGACTTTGCAAAAATAATGCTTACATATTCAAACGGCGGAATTTATGACGGCACAAGAATAATTCCCGAAGAATGGGTACTCTTTGCAAGTGAAAAAAGAGCAGATTCATCAAGTGAAATTGATGCAGATGCGTCTGTGGGCTACGGATGCTGTTTATGGAGATGTAAAAACTTCAACGGCTACAGAGCAGACGGAATGTTTTCACAGTACGGCATCGTATTTGAAGACTACGATGCGGTATTAGTTGTGACATCAGCTATCGCACAGCAACAGGTCTGCCGTGATTTTCTCTGGAAGCACTTCCCCGATGCATTTATTGACGAATTTTCGGAGGAAGATACTTCTTATCCGAATCTGAAAGATAGGCTGCAGAATGCAGTTCTTGATATTCTCCCTAAAATTTCAGATTCAAGCTATGAGGAAAAAATCGAAGGCTGTGAAATACGCTTCAGAAAAAAAATCTTTCTGAATCTTATCGGCTTTCCGATGAGTATGCTCCCACTTGCCGTTACATATATGACAACCGACAGAGCCGGTAACATAGATAAAATGATATTCCGCTTCGGAAAAACCGACTGCAGCATTACCTGGACCGAGGGCGACGAAACCAATACAATTCCTGCGGGAATGGACGGCAGATACCGTTACGGTACTATGAGATTGGGACAGATTGATTATAAGGTATGCTCCACTGCCGAGTGGCTTGAAAGGGATAGACTTTATATACAGATAAGACCCCTTGAGACTATCGGTAAACGAAATCTGAACATAAAGTTCCTTGAAAACGGTAAGGTAAAAATGAAGCCTTCAAGTGAGCCGAATATTTATACCATTGCGATGTCACTTGCCGCAGGCTTTGAATCAATGATAGGTAACAAGAAAATAACAGATAGGATAATTCCCTTGTTCCGTTTCGGCCCGAATCTTTTAGAGCCTACTCTCAAGGGCAGAATAAAGTATAAAAAATAAAGGACTATTTTAATAATATATCAAAACAAAAGTAAAAACAACAAAAGATTTTCCGAAGCTTACGGCCGAAGCTTACGGAAAATCTTTTTTGTTTTAATCAGCATTATGCATCATCAATCTTTGTTCATCGTCATTCAGCAGCTCAGGCTTGACAACAGGCGTAAAATTGACAATAAACAAAAACACCTTAATCATTGCCAAAGGAACCATTTCCATAACTGCACTTTTTCCCATTACAGCAAATAAAACAGCAAATGTACAGGGGATAACAAAAAATACAGCAGTAAGAAGCTTAAAAAACCGGTATTTTTTAATATTAAGAATAAAAAATAACGCGATTGATGCTATACAGAAGACAATAAATAATCCGGTTGCGATCCAATGAAGCAATCTTTTAGGATTCCAATCTTCAATGCTGTGTCCGAGGGTTAACGCTACCATACACATACTGACAAAAGCTAAAAGGCAAAGCACATCAAGTAACCTGTTTTTATAATTAAATTTTCTGTACATATACTGCACATTAAGATTTATACTGCCGACAACAAGGATTCCCCAAAGCCAGAAATATATCTGTCTGTTTTCACATAATAAAGATAAGGTTCCTGTAGGTTGTGTAGGGTCATTACCCCAAAAAAACGGTAGTGCAAGTCCGTAAATAAAAGCACAGACTAATGAAATAATGCATATAGGCTTTTTGCATATTTTATCCAACAAAATCATCCTGTTCTTTATATATAAATGTATTATTGTTCAAGCACCTTTTTGAGATAAATACCCGTATAGCTTTTTTCACATTCTGCCACTTCTTCGGGAGTACCCTCAGCGATAATTTCACCGCCACGGAAACCGCCCTCGGGACCGAGATCAATTATATGGTCGGCACTTTTTATAACATCGAGATTATGCTCGATAACAATAACGGTATTGCCCGAATCAACAAGCTTCTGTAAAACCTCGATAAGCTTATGCACATCTGCAGTATGAAGTCCTGTTGTTGGTTCATCAAGAATATACATGGTTTTTCCGCTGGGCTTTCTTGAAAGCTCTGTTGCGAGCTTAACTCTCTGTGCTTCACCGCCCGAAAGCTGTGTTGCAGGCTGACCTATGCTGATATATCCCAGTCCCACATCAAACAAGGTCTGCAGCTTTCTTTTTATTGCAGGCTGATTTTCGAAGAAGCGAAGTCCTTCTTCAACGGTCATATCAAGCACTTCACTGATATTCTTGCCTTTATATCTGACTTCAAGTGTCTCTCTGTTATATCTTGCACCTTTACATACATCACAAGGAACATATACATCGGCAAGGAAGTGCATTTCAATTTTTACAATACCGTCACCCGAGCAGGCTTCACATCTGCCGCCTGATACATTAAATGAAAATCTGCCGGGTGAATATCCCTTGATTTTTGCATCGGTGGTTTCCGAAAAGAGCTTTCTTATATCGGTAAATGCTCCCGTGTATGTTGCAGGATTTGAACGGGGTGTTCTTCCTATGGGAGACTGATCTATATCAATAACCTTATCAAGATTATCAATACCCTCAAAGCCTTTATTCTTACCGGGGAATTTCTTTGCACCGTTGAGCTCATTTGCAAGCTGTTTATAAAGAATCTCATTTATAAGAGAAGATTTTCCCGAGCCTGAAACACCCGTTACGGCAATAAACTTTCCGAGCGGAAATGTAACATCTATATTTTTAAGATTATTCTGTTCAGCACCTAAAATCTTAAGGAACTTTCCGTTGCCCTTTCTTCTTTCTTCTGGCACTTCTATTTTTTTAGCTCCGATAAGATACTGCCCCGTTATTGAGCGGTGGCATTTTTTTATGTCGTCAAGTGTGCCTGCGGCAACGATTTCACCGCCGTGGATACCTGCTCCGGGACCTATATCAACAATAAAATCTGCACTTTTCATTGTATCCTCATCATGTTCTACAACAATAAGAGTATTCCCGAGGTCGCGGAGATTCTTAAGTGTATCAATAAGCTTTTCGTTATCACGCTGATGAAGACCGATGCTGGGTTCATCAAGAACATATAAAACACCGGTAAGAGCAGAGCCAATCTGCGTTGCAAGACGGATTCGCTGACTTTCACCGCCGGACAGCGTGCCTGAAGAACGGGAAAGCGTGAGATAATCAAGTCCCACCTTCTGAAGAAATTCAAGTCTTGCTCTTATTTCCTTTATAATACCGTCAGCAATAAGGTGCTCACGCTCGGAAAGCTTAAGAGTATTCAGAAACTGAATTTCTTCCGAGATTGACATTCTCGTAAATTCATCAATATTGATTCCGCCGACAGTCACTGCAAGTATCTCTTTTTTGAGCCTTGCACCCGAGCATTCGGGACATTCGTGGTCAAACATAAATAGCTCGATTTCCCATCTTGCCCATTCGCTGGTTGATTCTCTGTAACGGCGTTCAAGATTATTGACGATACCTTCAAAGGGGGCTTCATATTCAGTGGTGCCTGCGTGGAAGCTTCTTTTTAATTTCAGCTTTTCTTCACCTGTACCGTAAAGAATCACATTTACGGCTTCCTTTGGGATATCCTTTATGGGGTCATCCATGGAAAAACCGTATTTATTCGCAATACCCTCCATATACATACGGGCAATAGTCCCGTATTTTTCATTTGTCCAGCCGCAGCCCTTTATTGCACCCTTGTTTATGGAAAGCCTTTTATCGGGAATAATAAGCTCGGGAGCAACCTTTTTAAATATACCGAGACCTGCACACTTCGGACAGGCTCCGAAGGGATTATTAAAGGAAAACAGGCGGGGACTCAGTTCGCCGATTCCCACATTGTGATCGGGACAGGAGAAATTCTGCGAAAAAAGCATCTCTTCCCCGCCGATTACGGAAACAAGAACAATGCCATCACTTAATTTAAGGGCAGTCTCAAGCGAATCGGAAACACGGGAAGTAATTCCGTCCTTTACGACAAGACGGTCAACGACGATTTCTATAACATGCTTATTGGTTTTTTGCAGCTTTATCTCTTCTGAAAGCTCACGCATTTCACCGTCGATTCTTGCTCTTACAAAACCCGATTTCCTTGCATCGTCAAGTATTTTTACATGCTCGCCCTTTCTTGCTCTTACAACAGGCGACATAATCATAAATTTTGTACCCTCGGGAAGTGACATCACCTTATCCGTCATTTCATCAACACTCTGCGGACGGATCTCTTTACCGCAGACGGGACAATGAGGAATACCTGCCCTTGCATACAACAGTCTTAAATAGTCGTATATCTCCGTTACCGTACCAACAGTTGAACGGGGATTTTTAGATGTGGTTTTCTGGTCGATGGAAATTGCGGGGGACAGTCCCTCGATAAGCTCAACATTGGGCTTTTCCATCTGTCCCAAAAACTGTCTTGCGTATGATGAGAGAGATTCAACGTAACGTCTCTGTCCCTCTGCATATATTGTATCGAATGCAAGAGTTGATTTTCCCGAACCTGAAAGCCCTGTAAAAACAACAAGCTTGTCGCGGGGTATTTCAAGGGAAACATCCTTTAAGTTATGCTCCTTTGCTCCGATAATTCTGATTTTTCTCTGTGACATAATTTATCCTTCTTGTAATGCTTTGATTTTGTCTCGAAGATATGCGGCGTTTTCGAAGTCCAGAATCTTTGCAGCCGCTTTCATTTCCTTGGTAAGCTGATTTATAAGAAGCTCCTTTTCTTTCTTTGAAAGCTTCATTCCGTTTGCCTTTCTTGCCGCCTTATGTGTATTTGAAATTTCAAGTATCTCTCTTATGCCCTTGACAATGGTCTTGGGAACAATGCCGTGCTCTTCGTTATACTTTTTCTGTTTTTCTCTTCTTCTGAAGGTTTCCGTAATTGCCCGTTCCATTGAATTAGTTACGGTATCGGCATACATTATGACCTTACCGTCTGCGTTTCTTGCGGCTCGTCCCACCGTCTGGATAAGTGAGGTTTCGGAACGCAGGAAGCCCTCCTTGTCCGCATCAAGAATAACAACCAGAGACACCTCCGGAAGGTCAAGTCCCTCTCTTAACAGGTTGATACCTACAAGAACATCAAATTCACCGAGACGCAAGTCTCTTATTATCTCCATACGCTCCATTGTGTCAATATCATAATGCATATAGCGTACTTTTATGCCGTAATCGGTAAGATAATCGGTAAGGCTCTCTGCCATTGCCTTTGTAAGCGTGGTAACCAGAACTCTTTCCTTTCTTGCAACTCTTTCGTTGATTTCTCCGATAAGGTCATCGATCTGTCCGTCAACGGGACGCACCTCAATTTCAGGGTCGAGAAGTCCCGTAGGTCTTATGATCTGCTCTGCCGTTCTGACACTCAGACTTTTTTCAAGGTCTCCGGGTGTTGCACTTACAAA
>CAYTRD010000021.1:0-23260 GCA_964440255.1 uncultured Ruminococcus sp.
CCCTACCGGCGGGACGCCGAGGTCGTCGTCCCCTACAGATTATAAGATTTATTTTGTGGCTCTCGGGATATAACTTATGATATTTTATTTTCCCGAAACGGGACGCCGTGGTCGTCGTCCCCTACAAAATTGAAATATATTTTCATCGTACAAGGGGAAATTGATTTTAGCTTTAGTCCCCGATAAATTATGATTTGTCTTGCATATTTTCCCGAAATATAATAAACTGTATTTTGGTGGTAGTATGAAAATAATTATTGATGCTGATGCGTGTCCCGTGTTGGATATTGCACTCGATACGGCACACAAGAGAAATATTTCTGCTCTTATTGTCTGTGACAATGCCCATTACATAGTAAGAGAAAATGTCGAAACCGTTGTTGTGGACAAGGGTGCGGATTCTGCCGACATAAAAATTGCAAATTCCGTTTACCGCGGAGATATCGTTGTCACACAGGATTACGGCCTTGCAGCATTGGTGTTGGGAAAAGGCGGAAAGGCACTTAATCAGAACGGTCTTATTTTCACCGACCAAAATATCGAAAATTTGCTGTATTCGAGATTCGTAAACAAAAAGGTAAGACTTTCGGGAGGAAGAACAAAGGGGCCACCGAAAAGAACTGCCGAAAACGATACATCATTTATAAAAGCATTAACAAAGCTTCTGGAGGAAATATAATGTCAGTTCAAGGTATATCACAGGAATTTAAATTCAAGGAAGCCGTTCCCGTATGGGAAAAGGGCAAGGAGCTCGAAAAAAACCGATCGCTTATTTTCAGAGCGGTAATTGACGGTAACGAGGAAATTAAAATAAGCATTGCCTCACATTCAAGATATCAGATTTTTGTTGACGGCGTTTTCTTTGCGGCAGGCCCCGCAAGAGCAGGACACGGCTTCTACAGAGTGAGCGAATACACTCTCGGGAAGGAGCTTTCCCACAAACAGACCGTTATTTCAATTATTGCGGCAGGTTATAATGTAAACAGCTTCTATCTTCTTGATATGCCCTCGTTTATGTGTGCAGAAATAGAGAGAAACGGTGAAATTATATATGCTACGGGCAGCCGTGAATTTGAGGTTTCGGAGTATTCCTCAAGAATCTCAAAAACTCCCCGTTATTCATTCCAGCGTCCGTTTACCGAGTGCTATATACTTGATGCATATTATGACCTTTTTATGACAGACCCTGACACACATCTGAAGCCTGTTGAAACAGAAAAAACCGAAAACAAGAACTTCATAGAAAGAAATCTGCCTTACTGCCTTTATACCGAAAGGAAAGTAAGGGAAATAATTTCAAAGGGTATTCTTATTCCCGACAAGGACAGACGCCATTTCAAGGACAGAAGTCTTACAGGCATTGGCGATAACCTTAAAGGCTTCAAGGAAAAAGAGCTTGATGCTTCTCCCGTGAATGAATTATATGCATATAAAGCTGAGATTTTGGAAGACGGCGGTTACGCTATGGAAAGCGTTTCTCTTGGTATTAACTGCTGTTGCATTTACGATATGGGAAGAAATAACACAGGATATATCCGTCTTTCTCTCACAGCAGAGCACGATACCGTAATTTATGCCGTTTTCAATGAGATACTTCCCGACGGAAGGTGTCCCGACCCCGGTAAAGATGCTTGCGAAAATGTCATCAAGTGGGCAATTCAGGGCGGAAGAACCTATGACATCGTATCTTTTGAGCCTTATACATTCCGTTATATACAGATAATTTCGATGTATGCTCCCACCCTTGTTACAAATATTTCTCTTTATGAGGAATGTTATCCGGAAACGGGACTTGCAAATCTTAAAAAAATGCCTACCGAAAATTTGCAAAAGGTTTATGATGCTGCTGTTGAAACCTTCCGTCAGAATGCAACCGATATATTTATGGACTGCCCCTCAAGAGAAAGAGCCGGTTGGCTTTGTGACAGCTTCTTTACGGCGAGAGTTGAAAAGGAGCTTACCGGAGAAAGCCATGTAGAACACAATTTCCTTGAAAACTTCCTGCTTCCCGAAAAATTCAGCAATATCCCTGAGGGTATGCTTCCAATGTGCTACCCTGCCGACCACTACGACGGTACTTTTATTCATAATTGGGCATTCTGGTTCGTGCTTCAATTGAAAGGATATCTTGAACGCTCGGGTGACAGAGCCCTTATTGATGCTGCAAAGAAAAGAGTGTACGGGCTTCTTGACTTTACAAAGAAATACGAAAATAAAGACGGACTTCTCGAAAAGCTTGACAGTTGGATATTTGTTGAATGGTCAAAAGCCAACGACTTTGTAAAGGATATAAACTATCCTTCAAATATGCTGTATTCAAAGGTTCTCGATACGGTTGCTGATCTTTACGGTGATGAAGAGCTTCATAAAAAGGCTGAAAAGCTTCGTGATACAATCTGTAAAAAGTCCTTTGACGGTGAATTTTTCTGCGACAACGCAAAGCTGACACTCGGAGGATGTGCAAGACGGACAAAGAATCATTCTGAAACCTGTCAGTATTATGCTTTCTTCACGGGTACGGCAACAAAAGAAACTCACCCCGAGCTTTATGAAAAAATGTTCACCGTTTTCGGCCCCGACAGAGACCCGAAGCAGGTACACCCCGATGTTCCCGTTTCAAATGCATTTATCGGCAACTATCTGCGTCTTTTCATTCTCTTTGAGGACGGACAGCATGAAAAGCTCTTAAAGGAAATTGAAAGTTTCTTCTTACCTATGGCTGAAAAAACAGGCACCCTCTGGGAAAATATGACAGACTATGCCTCCTGTTGCCACGGCTTTGCAAGCCATGTTGCATACTGGCTGAACCATGTAATAAACTGACCTCGGTCAGTTTATTACAGTGATATTTTTGCATTCGCAAAAGTGATATTGCCCTGTGGGCAGTGATATTCATTCCTGCGGAATGAGTGATATATTTGCTTCGCAAATGTTAAGGAAGCCTGATGGCTTGCTACGCTTCGCTCTGTTATTTGTAATTCTGTGATTTTTTGAATCAACAAAGGGAGTTTTTGTTATGAAAAAAACAAAAAGACTGTTAAGCATCACTTTGATCTCAGTTATATTGATTCTGCCGACCGTATTTTCTGCTTCGGCAACCGACCTTGTCGACCCCGAGAACATAGATTCAATAATGAGCTATTTCGGAATTGATGCAAATGACCCCGAAAGCGTACAAAATGCAATTGATCAGATTAAAAACGGCGGACTATCGGGGATAATGAATTTACTGGGTATCAATGTTCAGGATATTCTTTCTGAATTGGAATCTTATCTTGGCCAAGTGGCATCAACAACCGATGTGAGTTCTTCGGAAGAAAGTTCAGTTACCTTAACAGAAGAGCAAACAACAGAAAAGACGGTCATCGAAACAACAACCGCAAACACACCTGTCTATACTCCCGTTTATCCATCCTACAGCTATCAGCAAGAGCCTTCAACTGAAAAGCCTTTACCTGTGAAACCGTCAAAAAACGAAACGACAACAGCAGAAACGGTAACAGAAGAATCAACAAAGGAAATTGTCACTGTAACAGAAATAATAACCGAAACCTCAAAAACAACAAACTCAACAGAAAATAGTTCGGAATTTTCCGCTAAAACTATACTTATTGTTTTTTTGACCATTGTTATTTTCGTTTCAGGACTGGGTACAGGTATCATTGTTACAAAAAAGATTTCTGAAAATGACCGTAAACTTGAAGATTAAGCCATAATAAACAAATAATAACATTTGACATTTGTCGAAAATATTGTTATTATATTCTTTGTATTATCTTATTTCTTTATGTTTGGTGGTTTTATATGAAAAATTTTAAGAAGATAGTTATAACAATGCTTATCTCCTGTATGCTTTTAGTGCCCTTTGCGGCAACTGTTTCAGCAACCGACCTTGTTGACCCCGATAACATAAGTTCAATGTTAAGCTATTTCGGCATTGATATAAATGACCCCGAAAGCATACAAAACGCAATTGACCAGATCAAAAACGGCGGTCTTTCGGGCATATTGAATATGTTAGGTATTGATATTGCTGATATGCTTGACGAGCTTCAGAATTATCTCGGACAAATGACACCTCCTACAACACAGGAAACCACAACTGAAGAGGAGGCTACAACTGAGGAAGAAACAACGGAAGAGCCCACAACCGAGGTGCCTACAACATCTGCACCCGTATATACTCCTGTATATCCCTCTTACAGCTATACTCCTACGACTCCCGCAACAACACTTCCTCCCGAAACCACAACCTTTGAATTCATCCCCCCCGAACAGATATATACGGAAGCATTTACAACGACTGTTTTCAATCCTGTTGTTGAAGATGACTTATCAACGATCGACAACGACACGAATCCCATAAAGACGGCCATCGGCATACTTTTGCTTGTAGGCTCCGGCGTGGGTGTTATCATAGTAGCCCTTGCATTAAAGAGAAACAGAATATAAAATGTCACACTTAAAAGACAAAGAACATATAGAATACATAGACGGCAGCCTGCAGCTTATTGTATCCGACAGCCATACCTTTGGTACGGATGCCTTGCTTCTGGCTGCTTTTTCCGCACCCAAAAGGAAAAATAAGGTATGCGATTTCGGAACAGGCTGCGGAATTATCCCGTTTTACTGGCTTCGTGAGGGTGTAGAGTCCGTTCATGCAGTTGAAATTCAGTCCCTTGCCTGCGACCAGTTGAAAAGAAGCATTGAAATCAATCAACTTAAAGAAAGATTTTTTCTTTATCACTCGGACTTAAGAGAGCTTAAGGGAAAGCTTCCCGAGGGTACATTTGACCTTATTACGATGAATCCCCCATATACTGCCGAAGGACACGGAATCAAAAGCCGCTCAGATGCAGATAAAATTGCAAGGCACGAAACAAATCTTGAATTGACAGATGTCTTTGTTTCCGCTTCAAAACTTCTTAAATTCGGCGGAAGAATGTGCATCTGCCTTCGTCCGGAAAGGCTTACGGAAGCTATGATGGGAATGAGAGAGGCAAAGCTCGAACCCAAACGACTGCGTTTCGTATCACAGCGTGACGGCAAAGCCCCCTGGCTTTTCCTTTTAGAAGGAAAAAAAGGCAGGAATCCGGGACTTACAGTTGAAAAAGAACTGCACATAGAAAATTCGGACGGCACACCGTCAGAAGAAATGATTAATATTATCGGCAGCTACAAAAAGGATTGATATTATGGAAACATTTTTTCCCTTATTTGTTCTTTTTGTGGTGTTTATGACACAGCAAAAGAATGATCAGCGACAACAGATAATAAAACGCAAAAGAAAGGAGCACGGAAAAATGGACAATTCCCTGCTTTCAAGATATATAGGAAAAGAGTGTGTAATACAAACAAACGGCTATATTGCAGGCATTGTGGGCAAAGTTACAGAAGTCAGCGGAAACTGGATCTCGGTTGAGGATAAAAAGGGAAAAATGATAACCTTCAACTGTGACTATATTTCGAGCATAAAGGAGAAATAAAATGCCCGGTGAATTATATGTTGTGGGAACACCCATAGGAAATCTCGGGGACTTTTCACCGCGAGCCGTTGAAACGCTTCGCACGGTGGATTTTATTGCCGCTGAGGATACGAGAGTAACAATCAAGCTTCTTAACTACTTTGACATAAAAAACAAGCTTATAGCTTATCACGAACACAACCGTGCCGAAAAGGGCCCATCTATCGTTGAAAGACTACTTTCGGGAGAAAGCTGTGCCCTTGTTACGGATGCAGGTATGCCCGCAATTTCCGATCCCGGTCAGGATCTGGTAAGGCTTTGTCACGAAAGCGGCATAAAGGTTAATACCGTTCCGGGTCCCAGTGCAATAATTACGGCACTTGCACTTTCCGGACTTGAGGTAGCTCGCTTCACCTTTGAAGGCTTCTTGACAGGAAACAAGCCTAAAAGAAGAGAACATCTTGAAGAGATAAAAACAGAAAGAAAGACTATGGTCTTTTATGAAGCACCCCATAAGCTTGCTGCAACTCTTCACGATTTACACATAGCTCTCGGTGACAGAAAAATTGCTCTGATAAAGGAGCTTACAAAAATTCACGAAAATATCGAATTCGGCACTCTCGGAGAATTTGACGGAAAATATGACAATGTAAAACTCAAAGGTGAATATGTTATAATAATTGAAGCAAAAACCGAAGAGGAAATTGCCGCTGATGCGGAAGAAATCGACCCCGTAGAGCTTGCAAAAAGCTATATTGCAGAAGGCTTGAGTATTAACGAAGCCGCAAAAAAGGCAGCAAAAGAAACAAATACCAAAAAAAGTGAAATTTATAAACAATTAATATAATCAGGAGAAACCAATGGATATTAAAGAAAAGCTTTGCAAAGAATTTCCGGTAAAACCGGATCATATGGAAAACATCATAAGTCTTATTGATGACGGCAACACAATTCCGTTTATTGCCCGTTACAGAAAGGAAATGCACGGGTCTTGTGACGACCAGCTTCTTCGTGAGATTGCAGACCGTCTGCAGTATCTTCGCAATCTTGAAAAGAAGAAAGAGGATTACATCGCACATATTGAGGAGCTCGGCAAAATGACCGATGAGCTTCGTGAAGCAATTCTCGCCGCTGAAACTCTCGCCGTGCTTGAAGACCTTTACCGTCCTTATAAGCAGAAGAGAAGAACAAGAGCCACAATAGCAAAGGAAAGAGGTCTTGAGCCTTTAGCCCTTGAAATTCTCGCACAGGAAAAAACTGACGGTACAATTGAAGAAATGGCACAAAGCTTTGTGAACGAAGAAAAGGAAGTTCCTGATATTGCCGCCGCTTTACAGGGTGCAAACGACATTATTGCTGAAATTATGTCAGATTCACCTGAAATAAGACATGACCTTAAAGAAATGATCACGGCAAAGGGTGTTATCCGTTCAAAGGCAAAAACGGAAGAGGACAGCGTTTATTCAATGTATTATGATTACAGCGAAGCTGTTTCAAAGATACCCAGCCACAGGATTCTTGCAATCAACCGCGGTGAAAATGAAGACTTCCTTAAGGTTTCTCTTGAAATAGAAAACTTTGCCGCTATGGGTATATTCTACCGATATTTCGTAAAAGCGGGCAGTATCACAACACAGTTCGTTAAAGAAGCGGCTCTTGACAGTTGGGAAAGACTTGTTTTCCCCTCTGTTGAAAGAGAAATAAGAAATATGCTTACAGAAAAGGCTGACGAACAGGCTATAAAGATGTTCGGTCAGAACTTAAAGCCTCTTCTTATGCAGCCGCCCATAAAAAACAAGCGTGTGCTTGCAGTTGACCCTGCATACAGAACAGGCTGTAAGATTGCAGTTGTTGACGAAAACGGCAAGGTACTTTCAACCGGTGTTATTTATCCTACACCGCCCCAGAACAAAAAGGAAGAAGCCGCCGAAAAGGTGCATACACTTATAAAGAAGTTTGGTGTTAACTGCATTTCAATCGGTAACGGTACGGCATCAAAGGAAGCTGAAATTTTCGTTGCAGATACAATAAAGCAGTACGGCGGTAAGGTCAGCTATATGGTGGTAAATGAAGCAGGTGCTTCTGTTTACTCTGCATCAAAGCTGGGAGCAGCCGAATTCCCCGAATTTGATGTTTCACTTCGTTCTGCAGTTTCTATAGCAAGAAGATTACAGGATCCCCTTTCGGAGCTTGTTAAAATCGACCCCAAGTCAATTGGCGTCGGTCAGTATCAGCACGACCTGCCTCAGGCAAGACTTGAAGAATCCCTTACAGGTGTGGTTGAAGACTGTGTAAACTCCGTAGGCGTTGACCTTAATACCGCTTCCCCCTCACTTCTTAAATATGTTTCGGGTATCACGGCTGCAACAGCTAAAAATATAGTAGCCTACCGTGACGAAAACGGTGCATTTACATCAAGAGCAGGTCTGAAAAAAGTTAAGGGACTGGGGCCCAAGGCATATGAGCAGTGTGCAGGCTTCCTTCGTATCCCCGGAGGCAAGGAGACACTTGATAACACAGCAGTTCACCCCGAATCCTATGAGGCAGCAAAGAAGCTTCTTGAGCTTCTCGGAATCGACAGCAAATCTCTGACAAAAGACGGAATTACAGATATTGGTGAAAAGCTTGAAGCCTACGGCAAGGTAAAGGCATCCGAGGAGCTTGGTATCGGTATTCCCACAATAACGGATATTGCAGAGGAGCTCAAAAAACCGGGCAGAGATATAAGAGATTCACTCCCTGCTCCCATGCTTCGCTCTGACATTCTTTCAATGGAAGACCTTAAAGAGGGTATGGAGCTTCAGGGAACTGTAAGAAATGTTATAGATTTCGGTGTTTTCGTGGATATCGGTGTTCATCAGGACGGACTTGTTCACATTTCGCAGATAACAAACCGCTACATCAAGCATCCCTCGGAGGTGCTCAAGGTTGGCGATGTTGTAAAAGTCAAAGTTCTTTCTGTTGATGTGGCGAAGAAAAGAATCTCACTTACAATGAAAGCTTAATTTTGCGAAACTAAAATATCACAATTCAAAGAAAAGCACAGTCGGAATATAATCAAGACGCAAAGCTTCTTCCGACAGTTTACTTTTTCACTATTCACTATTACTTTAATATCCGGTGGTGTTTTTATGTCAATGAAAAAATGTACAAAAGCTCTAATCGGCACAGCCGTAGGTACTACGGCACTTATCGGTGCATTCAACACTATAGCTTATGAGTGTATTCTCAACATTCGTCTTGCGGCAAAAATAGGCGAGAAATTCGCTCCTGCCGAGATTCCGTCAGAGGAAAACGAAGAGAGTCAGAAAGAACTTATCGAAGCCGTGGAACAGACCGAAACGAACCGTTTTGATGAAAAATTTTCAGAATGGCAAACCTGTCACAGTGCACAGGATATTTATGTTATAAATGAAAAAGGACAAAAGCGTCACGCAAAATTCTTTGATAACGGGCATCCTGAAAGATGGGCAATAATATTCCACGGCTATACATCAGGCCCCGGCGGAATGTATCACTATGCATTTCCATATACAGAGATGGGCTTTAATTGCATACTGCCGTCTATGATAGGACACGCAGAAGACGAAAACAGATATTGTTCTATGGGTTATCACGATAAGTTTATGGGGCTTGATTGGATAAACTACATAGTATCAACAAATCCCGACGCTGAAATAGTACTTCACGGCGAGAGCATGGGGGCAGCAACAACAATGCTTATAACAGGTGAAAAGCTTCCCAAAAACATAAAATGTGCAATATCTGACTGTGGTTTTACAAGTGTGTTTGAGGAATATACCCATGTAACAAAAAATCAAATGTCACCTCTTATGGTACCCCTGCTTCCGATGATAAGCCGTTATTCCGAGCTTCGGGGAAACTTCAATTTCAAGAAATGTGCTCCTGTTGAGGCAGTAAAAAAATCTGTCACGCCAACGCTTTTTGTTCACGGCGAGGCTGACGATTTCGTACCCTTCAGAATGTTAAATGAAGTATACACTGCCTGCTCGGCTGAAAAAGATTTCTTTACGGTAAAGGGTGCCGCTCACGCACAGTCGGTAACAAAGGCTCCCAAGCTTTATTGGACGAATGTTTACGATTTTATTAATAAGTATATTGATTTATGATTTATGATTAAAGCAAAAAACTCTCTGAAAAGAAAAGATACCGATATGACATCGGGAAGCATAATAAAGCATCTTATTATATTCTCGATACCGCTTCTTATCGGTAACGTTTTTCAACAATTATATAATACAGTTGACACATGGGTCGTAGGCAACTTCGTAAGCAACGAAGCATATTCCGCAGTAGGCTCTGTGGGGCCCATAATAAATATGCTTATAGGCATTTTTATGGGGCTTTCAAGCGGTGCAGGCGTTGTGATCTCACAGTTTTACGGAGCAAGACGCTTTGACAAGGTACACGAAGCCGTTCACACCTGTATGGCATTGACTCTTGTTTTGTCAGCAGTATTTACCGTTCTCGGCATAATAATTGCCCCTGTGATGCTTCATGCTATGGATACCCCGGAATCGGTATTTCCGGAAGCGAAAAAGTATCTGACCATTTACTTTGCAGGTGTTACGGGACTTTTAATTTATAATATGGGCTCGGGAATCCTGCGTGCCGTGGGGGACTCGAAAAGACCGTTCATTTTCCTTGTGGTATCTGCCGTAATAAACACCGTGCTCGACCTTGTTTTCGTGCTTGTATTCGGAATGGGTGTTGACGGTGTTGCATATGCCACAATAATTGCACAGGGTATATCTGCCGTGCTTGTTCTCATTACGCTGATGATGTCCGACAGCTGTATAAAAATAACTCTGAAGGAGCTTCGCATTTATAAAGAACAACTGAAGCTCATTTTGAAAGTCGGCACACCTGCCGCAATTCAGCTTGCAATTACGGCATTTTCAAATGTATTCGTGCAATCATACATAAACTATTTCGGCCCCGACTGTATGTCCGGCTGGACTACATATGCAAAGCTTGACCAGTTTATGTTTTTACCGATGCAATCGGTTTCTATTGCCGCAACGACCTTTGTGGGACAGAATCTCGGCAAGGGAAACGGGGAAAGAGCAAAAAAAGGTGTTCAGGTGGCATACACGATGTCACTTATATGCACTGCGGTTATTATGCTCCCCCTTGTCCTGTTTGCAAATCAGGCAGGCTCATTCTTCAACGATAAGCCCGAGGTGCTCGAATATTCCACACTTCTTATAAGGTGGCTGTCCCCCTTCTACCTTACCTGCTGTATGAATCAGGTCTATTCGGCAGCACTCCGTGGGGCCGGCAACAGCAAGGTGCCGATGATTATAATGATAGGCTCATTCGTTCTGTTCAGACAGGCATATCTTTTCATTATGTCACATTTCATTATGAATGAAATTCTTCCTATCGCTATGGGTTATCCTGCAGGCTGGCTCGTATGCTCCGTGGTAACATTTATATACTACAAGAAAACTGACCTGATGAAAACAAAGCTTGTTGCATAATTTACCGAAAACCCGATAAACGGCAATATTTCCGTTTATCGGGTTTTGTCTTTTTGCTCAAAAATTATCTGTCGAATTATACATAATGATATGCGTTTTTATGTTGTATTTTATCGGGTATTATGATAAAATTAATATAACTTTACTAAAGGAGAGGTGTTATGGCTAAAGTAAACAAAGAGTCTTTCTCAAAATTTTTTACTGAAGTAAAAACACATTGGAAGACTCCTGCAGAAGGTAAATATGTTCCTTATAGGGAATTCAGGGACATTTTTATTGCAGTAGGCTCCAACTACACAGCATCAAAGGTGCTGGAGTATATTTCATTTTCAGCAGGTTGTTACCTGATAATGCATCACTATAATCTTCCCTACCTCACATTCTCCATAATAGGTATCATCAATATGCCGCTCGGCTATGTTACCGCACTTATATGGTGGTTTGTATGCGACAATCTCGGTTTCCTGCCGGGAAAAACGGAAAAAAAGCTATATACCGTCTATATAAGTATGGTGGCATTCGGTCTGGCGCTTATTCTCTTTGATGTTTCCGCTCTTTTTGACCCCAACAGTAAGTTCATAATTTTCCTGAACTCCCTTGAGGGTATGAGTGCCACTGCCTGCTTCAAGGTATTCGGTACACATTTCCTGTATTCGGGCTGGGTGGGTGCAAGAAACATCTTCTGGAGAAAAAAGCTTATTCCCAAATTCGGCAGATACAAATATTCGCTTTATTCCGATGTTGTACCAAAGTGTATTATGGTAATTCTTATCGGTTGGCTTCCCATTTATGATATTGCCGATGTTTCCACCCGTGTGTGGGTAGCTAATCTCCTCTTTGCTATATATGCAGTTTTCGGCTTCGGCAATGTAATAGAAACCACAACACAGAATATATCGCCCGATGTAAATGAGCGTATACTTGTAAGAACCTATCCCGTAAAGCTGTCGCACTTCTTACATACTATAATGACTATTATACTTCCCGCTATCGTCGGCACTCTTAAAAACAAGTGGGCAGATATTAATTTTTACCGTTGGGTAATTCCCGGTGCATTTATTACCTGTGCCGTGCTCACTATGATTTTCGCAGGAAGAATCAAGGAAAGAATACCTCAGCCGCCCCTTGAAAAGAAGGTCAACATAAAATTCTGGGACGGTATGTTCGGTGTTCTTCACAATAAATACCGCTGGATAAACACAATGGTAGGACTTCTTGACTCTCTCGGAAACGGTATGCTTGCATTTACAAGTATTCTTTATCTTTATACCTTCCGTCTTTCGGGTCTTCCGTTTTCCATTCTCACACTTCTTATTTCCTTTGCGGGAACTCCTCCGGATCTTCTTACTCCCTATTTCTTAAAGAGATTCTCATATAAGCAGATAATGATATTCTATCAGTTAACAAGAGCTGCAGGTAACGGTGCACTTGTTGCGGCAATATGGTTCTGCGGTGATAATCTTATCCTTTGCGGTACACTTTGTGTTATTGTTATGTTCTTAATGGAAATGACAAAGACAGTTCCCACATCTGCAGGTCACGATATGAATGTACGAATCAACGACTATCAGATGTACCTTTCAGGTGAAAGACTTGAAAGCTTCTCAGGCATTTTCGGTTGGTTTACAGGCCCTATAACTTCCTTCGTAGGACTTATAATTCCGATTCTTCTGCTTTCCTACGGCTTCAACAGCAACTGGGATGTTCTGTTTGTTGACGAAGCAAGACTCAAAATAGTGGTAGTTCCGCTTCTTATTGATGTTGTAGGCTTCTTACTTATGACCATTCCCTACTTCTTCTGGGATTACGATACCAACAAGCAGAACAAGGTTATGCAGGTTCTTAAACGCCGTGCCGAGGTAACAGAAAAGAAGGCTCTCGAAGAGGGCGAAAAGATATCCGGCGGATATAAGGGTTAAAGGGGTGCCGTTATGAGTAAAAAAGAAAAAAAGATGAATAACGCTCTTACTGATAATACTGTACTCGATATTCCCGAGGACGAGATTTATACTTATCAGATAGAAGGTCTTGCACCGCCCCACATCAACAAGCCTTATACCCATTATAAGCTCAAAAAAGCTATATTCATTCTTGTTATTATCGTTGCAGTTTCCCTTTCAATGTTCTTCTCGCTGAATATTCTTACCACGGATACCTTTACATTTACAGAAATTTCCGACGGTAATTATCAGTTTACAAAGTTTTCAAATCCCGGCTATGTTGAAGAGCTTACGATAAACTGGGTATCTGATATTGAATATCCCGAAAATGCAACAAATGATACGAATTATGTAACGGTAACGGACGCTCCCGATACGCTTCCCTCTGTTCCCGTAGCAACAAAAGAAGAATTTATTTCTTATCAGAAGTATCTTCTGAAGCAACAGCAGATCACAGCTACAGAAAACGCAAAAAAGCTGCCTGCATTTGAAATCACCTATGATGAAACAAAGCCTGTTACATCTATAAAGGAATATGCAATAAACGGTGACGGTTACATCAAAACTATCTATATCGGTGAAAATGTTCTTGAAATCGACGGCAAAGCTTTTTATTCCTGTTGGTCACTTCAGCGAATAATCGTTGACGAAAACAACCCCAACTACTGCGATATTGACGGTGTTCTTTATACAAAGGACAAAAAGACTGTAGTGTGCTATCCCTGCGACAGAGATCAGTATTTAAGAGAAAAATACGGCTATCCTCAGGAGCTCTGGGAGGGTGTTCTCACAGATTCAACAGGTACACCTGTAATTTCGGAAGAAGTATATGCCGAAATATACGAGGAATACCGCGAAAAGGTTATGACATACGTTATTCCCTCAACAGTTGAAACAGTAGGTGAGCTTTGCTTCAACTATGCAAATCTTGCCACGGTTTATCTTCCCGAGGGACTTAAGAAAATTGATAATCTCGGCTTCTTTGAAATGCCCAATATGAAGGACTTCTACACATATGTAACAGAAAATGCCGTTGAAGATACTTCATATGAAGCAGCAAAGGGACTTGTGACCTACCTTTCATTCCCCGAGGGACTTGAATACATCGGAACAGATGCATTCAGCTACAACAAGGCTATGAATTATGTTTATATTCCCTCCTCCATAAAGTTCATCGGCCACCACGCATTCTGGGAAAGCTGTTATGAACAGAGCGGAGAAATAAAGGGTATTACTGAACTGAACATAGCTTTAAGTCAGGAAGAATTCAAAAATAATGTAGAAACGGGCGACCAGTGGACTCCCATATACGACCACAATCTTTTACAGAAGATCCCCGTAAACTACGAAGCAACAAGAAAATAACAATCCAATATTATCTGACAGAGAAAAAATCTGTCGGATAATATTGACAAGAAGTGAAAAATGCCGGTAAACAGTTTTATGGTTGCACAAATTTCCCAAGATGCAGATATATACAAAACATCGAATAGTGAAAAGGCTTTGACCGATTCGGTCAAAGCCTTTTACTTTTTCACTATTCACTATTACTTCTTACCTGAAATTTTTCCTGCGGAAAAATTTAGTCCCATTCCGTTCCCGTAACCGTATCCATATCAATACCCGTTGTGTCGTGGGTTTTCTTTATAAGAAGAATCAGGGCGACAAGGAAGCCCGGTACAAGAAGGGCAAAGCAGCATATTGCCATTGCGGTATTTCCTATCGTAAGCGTAAAGGGCATACTTAAAGCGAAGGAAAACAAAACGCCCACAGCCGTTACAATAAACTGCGCCGACATGGCAGAGGATCGCAGATTCGTGGGAGAGGATTCACCTATCATCATAATGATAACATCGTTTGTTGAATAGTAGCTGCCGATTGCGGCACCGCAGAAGAAGCCAACTATATAAGGATTCCAGTTGCCGTAAGAGCCGACAGAGAAAAGAACATAAGAAAGCACACAGTTGAATGCAGTTATAACTGCGGCGGTCTTTCTGCCCTTCCAGTCTGAAATAAAGCCCATAATGACCTGTGCTACTGCAAGTCCCAAGGGATAAAGGAAAATAGCCTGAGTATATGTGGTGACACCTACAGTTGCTACGGCTTCTTCAAGGGAGGCTGCTCCGCCCGATGAGAACAGGTTAGATGCATAGCCGTAGTTAAGAACTATAGGATAGTTTATGCTCGCAATAAAACCGAGATTTGCAACTGCAGATACGATATAAAGCCAACGGAGCTGTTTATGCTTCATCGAGAATTTAAGAGCGGGGATAAGACCGCCCTGCTTTGATGATTCGTCGGCACGCTTTTTTTCTGCTTCAAGCTCTTCCGGTGATTTACGAAGATATGTGAGCCTTGATTCAATAAATGCATCTGTTTCTCTTGCACATATAAGGGCAACAAAACAGACAACAACACCCACAACAGCAGGAATGAAATAAACATTTCTCCACTGGCTGACATCTGTCATAAGCCTGTCTCTTAAAAGAGGTACCAGCATAACGGCAATATTTGCAAAGAACTTGATTGATGAATATATCCTTGCTCTGTGCTTCGAGGGAGATGACTCCATAATATAAACCACGTGCATATCGTGCGGAATGAAAAACTGCACGATACACGCACCGATAAAATACATAGGAATATTGTTTGACAGATATATTATCAGAAGTGCTATACTCATACCGAAGGTATTTATAATAAGAAACAGCTTTCTTCCCCAACGGTCAGCAAAGGGACGGTATAAAAGTCCCAGTGCCTGAAACGGAATTGCAAGTCCCGATAGAATATCAAGGAGCGATGCTGAATTTCCCGTATTGAACAGGTCATTTGCAATTTCCGTCTTCATAAGAGTACCTATCTGAGAAGCAATTTCGTCAACGGCATAGATAAGTGCAATAATAAAAATCAGATAAACAATATAATAATTTCTCTTCGGCCGTGCCTTTTCCTTTTCCCAACGGGCAATCTCCTTTTCACGCCTAATTGCCTGTTTTCTGAGTTTTTCGGGGGTCAATGCTTTCTTTTTCATAATTTCACCTTAAATGTTTTTACCTCAAAGGGCTTAATGCTGAATGTAAATGTGTTTTTATCTGCCACGATTTCATTTTCGTCGATTTCCATCATATTACATTCCGTGATATTTTTAATGTCACAGGGGAGCGTCATTGTAACATCTCCCGAATGTGCCGAGGTTTCATAAACACGGATGATTATTCCGCTTTCGTCCTGTGCCTTTTTAACGGCATCTATCATAACCTTTTCGTCAGATACCGTGATAAATGAATACTCACTCTTTTCACCATTACCGTCCTTCACAAAAACTGCCCTTAACGGAATATTTTCCTTGAAGGCTTCTTTTACGGTATCGGCATCATCCCAACGGTTTTCGTGCACATACACACCGTAACGGAATGTGGAAATTCCCTTATCTGCCGTGGCATCGGGAAGAACGGGAGCACGCATAAGAGTGATCCTCATAACATCTCCGTCTATATCATACCCGTATTTGCAGTCATTTATTACAGAAACACCCATATCACTCTGAGAAAGGTCTGCCCATTTATGAGCACATACCTCAAACATTGCCTTTTCATAGGAATTATTTGCGTATGTAGGTCTTTCAAGAGCACCGTGTGCAATTTCATATGTTGCAATGCGGGAACGGATATCAAGGGGGAATTCGGCTTTAAGCACCTTTTCACACTCATTCCAGTCCACGGTCGTATCAAAAATAAGAGTTTTGGCATCGGCAGTCAGCGTAATATCCTGAGTAATCACCGATTTATTAAAGGAATAAACAGCACGGATAACCGCCTTGACGGGAGAAGCTTCAATAAGCTCAACAGAATCTGCCTTATCAAGATACCACATTTTCATCTTATAATCATTTTCAAGATTCCATGCACTTTCGTGAATCGGCTTATCGTGGGATACAGAAAGACGGTTGCCCTTGCCCTTTAATATATTCTTGCCGAGCTTCTTGTTTATCAGGGAAACAAGCTGTCCGTTTTCGTCGAACTCGGCACGGAGATTTTTATTTTCAAGGAAGCTTATACCTGCCTTAACACATTCGTCATTTGCAGGTGTATCGGCAAGCTTAAACACCTTATATCCCATAGGAGGTACATTTTCTGCGATAAATTCTACGGTATTTCCCTTTATACAGGAAAGCATTACTTTACCGGAAGAATCTGTAACAGTGCCTATTTTGCAGGGGATTTCGGCATTTACAAGTCCTGTTACGGCAAAGGGAAGAAGATTCCATACTACGATACTGTCCTTTCCTGCAGCCGCTCTTGCCGAAAGTATGGAAAGAGCATTATTTATAATTGCATCGCCCTCTTTGTTCATAAGAGCATATTCTTCTCTTGTATTTTCAAAAACCTCCTGAATGGAAGTGCCGGGAAGAATATCGTGGAACTGATTTGTAAGAAGAAGCTTCCAAAGCTTTTCAAGGTGCTCTTTATCATAAATGCCCGCTGTCAGAGATAGCATTTCCGCATTTCGGAGCATATATTCACCCTTGCGATTATTTTTCTTGACAAATGCCTGACTTGTAAATGTACCTCTGTGATTTTCATAATACATTTCGCCGTCCCATACGGGAAGTGAATCCTTGTCCTTTTCAATAACGGCAAAAAAATCATTTGCTTGTCCCATTTTAACCTTGGGAAGCCCGGGAATCTTTTGGAAACGACGTACCTTCTCCACCATATCGAAGGTACATCCGCCTCCGCCGTCACCGTAGCCGAACATGCCCATTGAAGCATCAACAAGGTCGTTCTGACGGTTGGTTTTTCTTGTTCTTTTTATATAATCCGCATCTGCATCTCCCTCATAGTGAACCTTCTGCATATATGACACGACCTCGTCACCCGAATGTGAACGCCACTTAAAAACGCTCAAGGGGAATTCGTTGGTATCATTATATTGAAGCTTGGAGGTAAGGAAATACTTCATACCCGATTTTTTTATAACCTGAGGAAGTGCAGCAGTAAAGCCGAAGCAGTCGGGAAGCCAGTATATATCGGAGGACACACCGAATTCCTTCATAAAAAATTCTCTGCCGTATAAAAGCTGTCTTATAAGGCTTTCACCCGATGCAATGTTTGTGTCGGCTTCAACCCATGTATTGCCCGTGATTTCCCACTGTCCGTTTTTAACAAATTTCTTTACATCCTCATAAATTTCAGGATAATGGTCTTTTACGAAGCTATAAACCGCCGCCTGACTTTGTGTGAACTTAAAATCGGGGTACGCTTTCATAAGTGAGACATTGTTTGAAAATGTTCTTGCACACTTACGGTGAATCTCCTTAACTGTCCACAGCCACGCAACATCAAGATGTGAATGACCGCAGATTATTACATCACCGGGAGTAGCGAAATTTATCTTATCCAGCTCCTCCCGGAGGCATTTTTTTGCTTCGGGAATGCTCTCATAAAAACGCTCCTTACCAAAGTCAAAATCAAGCTTGTGAATGGCAGTATCTACCGCATTATATATACGCTTGCCTGCATATTCATCTTCTGTGACCTCATACACATTCCACGCACAGTTAATGTCATACCGTATGTCCTCTGCAGCCTCGTTTACGGCACGGAAGCAGGCAGTATTGAGAGTGTATGTTATAGGTGTTTTATTCGGGAATGCATGATTGAAATATCCTCCCGAATCAACGGCATTTTCAACCTGAATAAAAAGCTTCTCACCTGCTTTTAAGGGACGGTGAAAAAGAATATCGGTTCTGTGTACCCAGCCCGAAGCCTCTCGGGAGCTGACAGCACCCATAATTTCACCGTTTATACGGATAATTGCTTCACCGCCGAAGTCTATTGTAAGATAAACCTTTTTATCGGAAAGCTCCTCGGGAACAATGAACTCATTTTCAAAATATCTCGTTGTATCAAGTGTTGCACTCCAACGGTCACCTATACACATTTTATGTCTCGGTGCATCGTCAAGCTCAATAACCGCAGGCTTCACATGTACACCCGTATAAGACTCCCATTCGGGGATATTAACTACCGTTTCATTAACATAAGCATCCAACTGCTTAATAAGATTTTTAAGCACTCTCGGATTAAAAGTATGATGAAGCATAAAATCACTCTCCTTTTTATTTATGATACCAAATATAGAATATTTATACAAGAAAAAAACAGTACTCTGACTTAAAAATCGGAGCACTGTTTTTTGGTTATTTTGTTATATATATTTTCAATCATCCATTTTTCTGTGGACTTTTGTGGGATATCATTTATATCTATCCATGCCACTGCGGAATTTTCGTCTTCACATACCGAGAGCTTTTCGTTTTCGTCGGCCTCTAAAAGATATGTCACATTATAATGAATGTGTGACGGCACATATTTTCCCTTTTTTATATGTCCCGATACGGGAAGAATTTCAAGGGAAAATATCTCGTCGCATACAGGCTTTGCCGTAACGCCTGTTTCCTCTTTCGCCTCACGAAGAGCTACCGACAACAGATTTGTTTCCCCGTCAGCGTGACCGCCTACCCAGCTCCAGGAATTATAAATATTATGATAACAGAAAAGCACCTTTGTTTTTTCTTTATTTACAATCCACGCTGATACCGTAATGTGCCCCGAAAGATTTTCACGGGAAAGGCAATCAGAATTATTTTTTATAAAGTCAATGAAGGCTTTTTTATCTGCTTTTTCCTGTTCGCAGCATGGAACAAATTTATTTAATTGTTCGGTTAATTTCATATAAGCACCGCCGAAAAGTGAATAGTGAATAGTGAAGAAGTAAGAGGTACAAAAAAACAGCTCACAGTATTGTGAGCTGTTTTTTTGTGCCGGCGACGACCTATCTTCCCGGGCGGCTGCCCGCCAAGTATTTTCGGCACGATTGAGCTTAACTACCGTGTTCGGGATGGGAACGGGTGGGACCTCAATGTTATAGACACCGACTGTCGCCTGGGGTATTCCCTCAAGTGCAGAAAGAATTATAACAAACAAAATGCATTTTGTCAAGATAAATTTTGCATTTTTTAAAAATTTTTCAAAAAAATTTGCCGAAGCTCAAAAGCCGAAGTTCAGAAAAATTAAAATCCGGTTTTCTCTGACCTCCGACCTGTGACCTCCGACATAAAATTATGAATTATATTTCCGTATCCTCACAAATATATCTGCCCATCAGCACACCCATAACGGATGCCATCATAAGACCTCTTGTCCAACCCGAAGAGTCACCGAGACAATGAAGTCCCTTTACATTGGTATTCAGCTTTTCATCCATTTTTATTCTGTTTGAATAGAATTTCAGCTCGGGCGAATAAAGAAGCGTTTCATACGATGCAAAGCCGGGCACAACATGGTCCATAGCCTGAATGAAATTGATTATATTAGTCATGGCTCTGTATGGCATTGCGGCTGTAATATCGCCTGCTACGGCATCGGGGAGAGAGGGCTTTAAATTTGCCTGCATAAGCTCCTTTGCCCAAGTACGCTTACCGTCAAGAATATCACCGAAGCGTTGAACAAGAATATGACCGTTTGCAAGCATATTTGTCAGCTCGCCCACTTTTTGTGCGTATTCAATAGGCTGATTAAAGGGTGTGCTGAAATTGTGAGAACACAAAATTGCAAGATTTGTGTTATCGGATTTCAGTTCCTTGTACGAATGTCCGTTTACAACTGCAAGGTTATTGTCATAGTTTTCCTGACTTACAAAACCGCCCGGATTCTGACAGAAGGTACGCACCTTATTTTTGAAGGGTTTCGGATAACCTATAAGCTTCGATTCATATAAAGCCTTATTAACGGTCTCCATAACCTCGTTTCTTACTTCAACCCTGACACCGATATCAACCGTACCCGGCTGATGTGCGATATTATATTCGGAACAAAGCTTCTCTAACCAATCTGCACCGCGTCTGCCCGTTGCAATAATCGTATACTCAGCGAATATCTCTGAGTGTTCACCCTTGCCCGAAGTGATTATTCCCTTACATACACCGTTTTCATTGTCGAGAATAAGACTCAGACACTCGGTATCAAAAAATATCTCAACACCGTTATTCAGAAGATACTGTTCAATTGCGTAGTAAAGATCCTGTGCCTTTTCCGTTCCTAAATGTCTTATAGGACAGTCAACAAGCTTCAGTCCTGCCTGTATAGCTCTTTTTCTTATTTCCTTAACTTCATCGGAAGCATTGATACCCTCAATATGGGTATCTGCACCGAATTCAAGGTAAATTGAATCCGTATAATTAATAAGCTCCTGTGCGTTCATTTCGCCTATAAGAGTGGGAAGATCTCCGCCTACCTCATAGCTTAAAGAGAGCTTACCGTCGGAAAATGCACCTGCACCCGAAAAACCTGTTGTGATATGACAGTTAGGCTTACAGTTTACACATTGCTTAGTCTTTGTTTTGGGACAGTGGCGGTTTTCTATAGCCTTTCCCTTTTCAACAATAACTATCTTCTTTTTGCTGCCTTTTCTTAAAAGCTCCAGTGCAGTAAAAATACCCGAAGGACCGGCACCAACAATTACAACATCGGCTTTCATATTTTACTCCTTGTATCAGTTCTGTTTTTTAACTATAGTATATTCGTCACCGGGTCTGTAATACGGACAGGAACGGAAAGAATATGTCATAAACTGCTCGGCTTCATCCATATCAAGGTCAACCGAACATCTGTAGCAGTCGTATTCCTCATCATATTCATAATTCATACAAATATCACAGTTTGAAATCTGTCCCATAAACTCACCTCGGGTCGGTTTTAACATACATTATTAATTTATCATAAACAATAACCAATGTCAATTTTTACATTTTTTCGGTCAATTATTACCTGTAGTAATTCCCTTAAATATGATTATATATAATAATCCTGTAAAACAACTATGAAAAGAGAAATTTAATGAAAAAGTTAAATAAAATTACGCCTATACCTATGCTTCATCAGGTAATATGGTGGCTTGTGCGTGCATCCTTGATAATTTTCGGTGTATGGGGGCTTCTTCATAACTCCGTTACTCAGTTTTTAATGGGACTTTTTGCAATAGCATTTACACATCTTTGGGATATGTTCCAGCTTTTCGGCGGAAAATCCTTTATTACCCGTGTAACCTATCAGGCACAGACTATGCTCAATATATTCATCTGCTTCGGTGTTGTTATCGGATATGTGCTCAACACAAAAACCAACTTTCAGTATGTTGATATCATCGAGCATTTTATTTCCGGTGTGGTAGCATCATATTTTGCTTATGATTTTGCAGTAGCCTTTCAGGGGCGTTCCCGTCATTTAAGCCCCGGTCTTGCCTCACTTTTTGCTCTTTGCTTCTCCTGTTTCATTCTTGTTGGCTGGGAATTTTACGAATTTACAATGGACCGTCTCTACGGCTACACTCTTCAGGTCTCCCCCATTCTTTCCGAAGACGGACTTGTGGATACTATGGTTGATATGATTTTAGCAGGTGCCGGTTCCGTTGTGGGTATGTTCTGGGTATCATTTTCAAGAAACGGTATCATCGGAAAGAACAGAAAAGAGCTTCGTGCATATGTCAAAGCCCGTTCAAAAAATGACAAGGAAAGAGAACTGAAATATCTGGAAGAGCACGACTTTTATAAATAATCTGAATTAAGAAATACACCTTAACCCCGAAAATTGGGATCAAGGTGTATTTTTTTATTCTTAATAATGTGCCTTACCGCATTCACATACGGGATTTATACCGAAAAGCTTCTGAAACAAGTTTATTATCTTCCATATAAAGCCCATAAAGCCAGACTTGTGGCAGATGTGAGAGCATTTATTTTCCTCTTCTTCACTTCCGAGAAATTCATCACAGTAATCACAGAATTCGTCACCGTCATTGTCCTTATGGTCAATAACATCTGTAATATTGTCAACGAAACTATCCCCACATTCACAGGTGTATGTTGTAAAGCCCTTGTCTGTGCAAGTAGGAGCTGTTACATTTACTGTATGTGAATGACCGTTTTCATTTACATAATCTGAAACATAGCTGTCACCGCATTCGCAAGTGTAGGTTGTATAGCCCTTATATTCGCAGGTGGGAGCTGTTACAACTGTGCTATATGTGTGAGCTTCAAGCTTTGCGATTGTTTCTGTGTAAGTATCACCACATCCGCAAGTGTATGTCATAACACCCTCTGTAAGATGCGTTGCAGGTGTTGTAACCTCTGCTGTATGTGAATGACCGTTTTCTTTTACATAATCAGAAACATAGCTGTCACCACATTCACAGGTGTAGGTTGTATAGCCCTTATCTTCGCAGGTGGGAACTGTCACAACTGCATTGTGCTTATGCTCTGTTGTCTTTGCGATAACTTCTTTATATACAT
>CAYTRD010000021.1:23360-31101 GCA_964440255.1 uncultured Ruminococcus sp.
CACAGGTGTAGGTTGTGTAGCCCTTATATTCGCAGGTGGGAGCTGTTACAACTGCATTGTGCTTATGCTCTGTTGTCTTTGCGATAACTTCTTTATATACATCACCGCAAGTACAGGTGTAAGTCATAACACCCTCTGTAAGATGCGTTGCAGGGGTTGTAACTTCTGCTGTATGTGAATGACCGTTTTCTTTTACATAATCAGAAACATAGCTGTCCCCGCATTCGCAGGTATATGTTGTGTAACCCTGTTCTGTGCAGGTGGGAGCTGTTACAACAGTGTCATACGTATGTCCCTCAAGCTTTACGATTGTTTCTGTGTAAGTATCACCACATCCGCAAGTGTATGTCATAACACCCTCTGTAAGATGTGTTGCAGGAGTTGTAACTTCTGCTGTATGTGAATGACCGTTTTCATTTACATAATCTGAAACATAGCTGTCACCACATTCACAGGTGTAGGTTGTGTAGCCCTTATATTCGCAGGTGGGAGCTGTTACAACTGCGTTGTAGCTGTGTTCGGGTGTTTTTACAATTGCTTCCGTGTAGCTGTCACCGCAAGCACAGGTGTATGTCATAACACCTTCGGTAAGATGTGTTGCGGGAGTTGTAACCTCTGCTGTATGTGAATGACCGTTTTCTTTTACATAATCTGAAACATAGCTGTCACCGCATTCACAGGTATATGTTGTGTAACCCTGTTCTGTGCAAGTGGGAGCTGTTACAACTGTGCTATATGTGTGAGCTTCAAGCTTTGCGATTGTTTCTGTGTAAGTATCACCACATCCGCAAGTGTATGTCATAACACCCTCTGTAAGATGTGTTGCAGGGGTTGTAATTTCTGAAGTATAGCTGTGTTTATGATAACTGTTAAAGTGAATTGTGGCGTTGAGAAGTGGGTCATTTCCGCTACTTATAGATACCTCATTCCACTGTGCCTCTGTGCCACCGTAATAAACATCAGAAAGTGCAGTACTGTAAACAAATACATTACCACCTATTGAAGCTACGCTTACGGGGATAGTTATGCTTGTAAGAGATCGACACTCAGCAAATGCAAAGTCAACAATCCTTGTTAAGCTTTCAGAAAGGATTATGCTTGTAAGGGAACAATAACTGAATGCAAAAAAATCAATCATGGTTACGGAAGATGGAACAATATAAGATGTTTCGCTCTTTCCTTCCGGATACCATATAAGAGTTTTCTTATTTTTATTAAATAAAACTCCGTTTTCGGAGGAATAATTATTATTTCCTTCTTCTACATTAATTGCTGTAAGTGATGGGCAATAAAGGAATGCCAAATATTCAATTGATGTTAAACTTTCAGGAAGGTCTATGCTTTTAAGGGATACACAAGAAGAGATTGCATAACCACCAATCGAGGTTAATCCTTTGGGAAGATTTATACTTTCAAGGGACGTGCAATCTGCGAATGCATAATCACCAATCGAGGTTACACCTGATTCTATCACAACCTTCTTAATTGAAGTGCGGTTACTATACCAAGGTGTACTTGAAGTATGCCAATCATACATAGCACCTGTGCCGGAGATAGTAAGGGTTCCTTCTTCGTCTAATGTCCAAGCAAGATTATCACCACAAGTTCCATTTGCCGCTATTGTTGCTGCATTTACTGTTATCGGAATGACCGATATCAACATCAGTACCGCCAAAACAATTGCAATTGTTTTTTTCATTTCTGTTTCCCTCTTTCGAAAAATTTACTTAAAAATGTCAAGAATATATAACATAACATTTTCAAAATGTATAATAACATCTTAAAGAGTGCGTGTCAAGAGTTATAACATTTTATAATAGGCGAATTTTTAATAATAATATTCTATCCTAAAAGAAAAAAAGGTGCTGGGAATATGTTTTCAGAATTTGTCAGAGAAAGAATTACAACATTACGGGTTCAGAAAGGTGTTTCTGAATACAAAATGAGTTATGACCTCGGGCACAGCCGAGGATATATAAACAATATTTCTTCAGGAAAAACTCTGCCGTCAATGACTGAGTTTTTCGCAATATGTGAATACTTCGAAATAACACCTATGGAATTTTTTGATAACGGAACAAATAATCCAAAACTAAAAGAGTGCGTAATTAATGCTATCTCACAGTTGAATGAAGAAGACCTTGCATTGACACTGACAAACATAAACCGACTGCTAAAAAAATAAAACTTTAAGCGATTACTATGTCACAGAGAATAAAACTCAATCTCTGTGGCAGTATTTTTTTGTGCAAAATTGATTAAATAAATTCATCAAATTTTATTTATTAAAAAAATACATTAATAAATGGCAAAAAAAATATTTACAAGTCACTTATTTTGCAGTATAGTATTAACTAAATTGAGATATTGCTTTTGAAAATATTTCAAAAATCCAAAATCTAAGGAATGATACACAATGAATGTAATGCAGGAAATTACAAAATACGGTCATGAAAAAATACTTTTCGTAAATAACGAGAAAGCAGGACTTAAAGCTATTATCGCTGTTCACAGCACAGTAAGAGGCCCCGCAATCGGCGGTTGCCGTCTTCTCCCCTACGCTTCCGAAGACGAAGCACTTTTCGATGTTCTCAGACTCTCCCGCGGTATGTCACACAAGAATGCAGCAGCAGGTCTTAACTTCGGCGGCGGTAAGTCAGTCATTATTGCTGACCCCTCACAGAAGACAGAGGCTATGTTTGAAGCCTTCGGTGAAGCTATGAACGCTCTTAACGGCTGCTATATCACAGCAGAAGATGTTAATACAGACTGTGACGATGCTCTTATCATCGCAAGAAAGACAAAGCACATCTGCGGTCTTCCCCACATCTCCGGTGACCCCTCACCCTTCACCGCTATCGGTGTATATCAGGGCATCAAGGCTACTGCAAAGGTTGCATTCGGTTCTGACAGCCTCGACGGAAAAACAATTGCCGTTCAGGGTGTAGGTAAGGTTGGTCTTGACCTTTGTAAGCACTTGGCAAATGAAGGTGCAAAGCTTTATGTTGCAAACAGAAATAATAAAGCAAACCTTGAAATCGCAGCTGAAAAATACGGTGCAACAATCGTTTCCGCAGAAGAAATTCTTACACAGGAATGTGACATCTTTGCTCCCTGTGCTCTCGGTGCAATCGTAAATCCCAAGACAATTCCTAACTTCAACTGCAAGGCTATTGCAGGTGCCGCAAACAATGTTATTCTTGACCTTGCATCAGGTGAAGCTCTTAAGGCAAGAGGAATCCTCTATGCTCCCGACTTCATCATCAATGCAGGCGGTGTTATCAACGCAGCAGGCGAAGCAGCAGGCAACTACAATGAGGAAGAAGTTCTTAAGAATGTTAACAACATCTATAACACAATTGAACGCATCCTCACAGAATCACAGAAAACAGGCGAGCCCGAAGGCGTTATCGCTGAAAGATACGCAGAAGAATGCATTGATGCTGCAAGAAAATAAATCAACAAAAAAATTTCAGCTCCCGAATGGGAGCTGTTTTTTTTGCAGAAAATCAATCGTAAAACTTGATTTTATTGATATCGTAGCTGTCATTTTCTACAATGCTGATTACTTCTTCAATACTGTCCGTCACCTTGAAAAGCTCGGGAGTCTGTGCTCTTATAAAGCCATCCTTCACATTGTCGCTGAAAACCTCAAGAAGCTTGTTAAAGAAGCCGTTTATATTGAATATGACAATAGGCTTTGAAAGTCGGGCAAGCTGTTTCAGGGTCAGCACCTCAAGAAATTCTTCATATGTTCCGATACCGCCGGGAGTGATGATAAAAGCATCGGAATTGTCCTCCATATACTTTTTGCGATCTCTCATACTTTCAGTCCAATGTAATTCATCACACTCATAAATTACATCGTAATCCCCGAAGAATGTGGGAATAACACCCGTAATATGACCGCCGCCTTTTGAAAATCCTCTTGCGGCAGCACCCATAAGACCGAATTTTCCTCCGCCGAATATAAGAGAATGACCTCTCTTTGCCAGCTTTTCTCCTAATATTTCAGTCTGTTCTACATAAATATTATCTATTTCAGCACCCGAAGCACCGAAAACACATACTTTCATAATAACACCCCGTTATACATTTATATTTTTGTAAGTGAGAGCTTCAAAAATATGCTCTCTCTTTATTATATCATATCCGTCCATATCCGCAATAGTTCTTGCAACTCTTAAAATTTTATCAAAGGTTCTGCCCGAAAGACCGAGTGCGTCATAGCTATTTTTTATAAGCATCGCCGCATCGTCTTCCATAACGCAGTATTTTCTTGTCTGCACTGCAGTCATTTTTGCGTTACAAGTAACTCCTGTTCCCTTAAAGCGTTCACGCTGAACGGCTCTTGCCCGTTCAACACGCTTTTTCATTTCTTCGGAGCTTTCTTCCTTATTTTTACCGCTGATTTCGGAATATGTTGCAGCGGGCACATCAATCTGTATATCAATTCTGTCAAGAAGCGGGCCTGAGATTTTTGCCTGATATCTTGCTTTCATTGACGGAGAACAGGTACATTCCTTTGTCGGGTGCCCCGAATATCCGCAAGGACAGGGATTCATGGCAGCCACAAGCATTATACTGCAGGGATATGTAAGTGTGCCAGCGACTCTTGAAATGGTAACTTCACCGTCTTCTATAGGCTGACGCATAACCTCCATTGTGGTACGCTGAAATTCGGGAAGCTCGTCAAGGAAAAGCACACCGTTGTGTGCCAAAGACAGCTCACCGGGACGGGGTATCGTTCCGCCGCCCGAAAGGGCAGCAGGAGAAACTGTATGATGGGGCGAACGGAAGGGTCTTGTTTTTACAAGTCCCCTTTTATTTTTCAGAAGTCCTGCAATAGAATAAAGCTTTGTCGTTTCAAGCGACTCTTCAAAGGTCATATCGGGGAGAATTGTAGGTATTCTTTTTGCAAGCATACTTTTTCCGGAACCGGGAGGGCCCGACATAAGAATATTATGACCGCCGGCAGCAGCAATTTCTATTGCTCTTTTAGCCGTATGCTGTCCCATAACATCAGAAAAATCGGGAAGCAAGCTTGCATCCTCTTCGTTTTCCTGCATCGTCATATCAGGCTTTGTAACTGAAAGGGCACTGTCATTTCCGCTGAAGAATGTCAGAAGCTGTTTTACGTTTTTTACGGGATATATGTCTATTCCCTCAACAACTGCCGCCTCCCCTGCGTTATCTTCGGGAAGAAAAACCCTTTTTATGCCGGCAGTTTTTGCTTCTATTACCATTGGGAGCACTCCGTTTACTGCACGCACATCACCGGAAAGTGAAAGCTCACCCAAAAATGCAGTATCCTTAAAATCGTCACGGAGCTGTTTACCTGCAATAAGAACGGCAATGAATATGGGAAGATCATACACACTACCCTCTTTTTTTACATCCGCAGGTGCAAGATTAACCACAATATGATTAAAGGAAAAACCGTATCCGCTGTTTTTTATTGCAGACTGAACTCTTTCTTTTGCCTCAGAAACTGCAGTATCGGGAAGACCTACCATATCAAAACGGAATTTTCCGCCGGATATATCAGCTTCGACCTCTACCATAAACGATCTCATACCGAATATTCCCATACTCATAACCTTTGAAGTCATATTTACACCTCCGAACATTTGTTCCTATTATACTCTTGATATTCCCATTTGTCAACTGCAGATAAACTAAAAACGCCCGACTTCATTTCTGAAATCGGGCATAAAGCTGTTTATTTTATAAAAAGGTCAACAAACTGTTCAAAACCGTCACTCATAAAGAATGAGGGATCAAGCTCTTCGAGAGCATAATAGCCTGCACCTGCAACAGCACCGACTAAAGCAAACATTATAATGCATATAATAACACTTAATGCAAGTCCTATAGCCTGTGTAATAAGCGTAGCCTTGAAGAAATTCGATTTTGCCCTATTTGTTGTATCGAATGCAAACTTGAAGCAGAACACAAGATACACGATAAAACCGATACCGGGAATCAAACTCAAGAGAGGATACAAAAGCATCCATTTGAGATAATCCTTGACCTCGGGAGCCTTATCGTTTACGGGAGGCTGCCGGTACTGAGGCTGGCCCTGATTTGGTGAATAAGCACCCCCGTAATATGCACCGCCACCGGGCTGTTCACCGTAAGCACCCGCATTATTACCGTAAGGCTGATTTCCGTAGGGAGCGTTTGTATATGCCCCGTTCCGGTAAGCCGTGTTTTCGGCATAAGGCGTCTGTGCATTTTCAGCATTGAAATTTTCTGTCTGAAGCTTCTCACCGCAATTGGTACAAAAAAGTGAACCGTCGGGAAGCTCCGCTGAACATTTTTTACAAATCATAACTAAACCTCCTATAAATTATAATTTACCTGAGCTTTGCTCTTTGAAGAGCTCTTATCACACTTGTTAAAATAAGCATAGACCTGTCTTCATCGTGCTTTTTGAATTCAGGAAATCTGTGCTTGTGAGAATTCTCCTTTATGTATTCGCGTACCTTCGGGAATGCTGTATCAGCACCGAATTCAAGCAAGGGATATATTCTGTCAAGCTCCGTTTTTAGTGAATATAAAAGATCACCGACGGAATATTCCTTTTCATCGTCATATTCAAGAGCTTTGAGAAGCAGCTCCAAAGCGGAAATGAATAAATCTTTGTCGGACGGACGGTATTTTTTGCAATATTCTCCGAGGATTGCCGTGCATCCCTCAAGCTTGTTCACTCTGTGATAGCGTACCTTACCCGAAAAATCAAATTCCGCCTCCATAAGGCTTAAAATCTTAATAAAACAATCGGTTGCCTCGTCCACATACCTGTCCCCCGTTTCATCGGATAAGAAGGTATAATGCACACCGAGATATTTTCCGTATGCCTTCATAGTATCATTATAACCGAGCCTTATTGAACGGTCAAGAACATTTCTTTCAAAGTTCATAAAGTTCCCGAGATCCTTTGAAGGCTTTATGTATGTTACCGACGGATGCCTTAAATATCCCTCATGATTATTTTCTGTATTAAGGTCAATTGCAACCACCCTTTCGGCACCAAGCTTAAAAGCCGAGGCTATCGGGATATTATCATAAAACCCGCCGTCTATATATTGCTCTCCGTCAATCTCCTGTGGGGGAAAAACAGGATAACAGGCACTCGAAGCCGATATCCACTTCCACGCATTTTCTATATCCTTTTCCATATCGGATTTTTTTATTTCCACGGGAATAATGTCATTAGGGCCGAAGCCCTTGAAATTTACCGTCATAAGAGCATAGTCAATTTCCGAGGAAAAGAATTTTTCGGGAGAAAAATAACGGTGTATCATATTTATAAAAGGAGTATTGTCTACATTTTTTGTATTGAGGTAATTTTTAAGGAAAGGAATGATGTTTTCTTTCTGTGAAACGATACCGTCAAAGGATACATCAAAGCTGATACCGTTTGCCATAATGTCACCTGCCGTAACCTCATTCCACATTTTTTCGGCTTCAGCTAAATCCTTCTGCACATAAAATGCCGCATTTATAGAGCCTATAGAAGTACCCGTAGCAACATCAAAATGCTCACCAAGCTCCTCAAGTGCCTTCCACGCACCAAGCTGATACGCACCCTTCGACCCGCCACCGGCAAAGACTATGGCTTTTTTCATACTATCCACCACCTTATAAATCATAATTTATCGTCGCAAGGGGTGCAAAAAACAACCCGTTTGACGCACGGTAATTTTTTATGGAATCTGCCACGATAATAATGAGA
>CAYTRD010000022.1:0-29595 GCA_964440255.1 uncultured Ruminococcus sp.
GCGAACATCCCTGATTTTTTCAGTTGTAAATAAGCTCAGTGCAAACAATTTCTCTAGCCCTTGCCTCAATGTTTTGCATACGGCATACCCAATCCATTTGATTATATTCTTTCAGTTGCTCTGTTACGCCCTCAAGTTCTTTCATCTGCTCAACGAGCATGTCAAACATCTGCTGAGCTTGAATATCAATATCAGCGAGATACTGCCAAAGCTTACCTTCAGCGACTAATGTTGCAAACAGCACCTTCTTATGTTTCAAAAGATAATCTTTATGAACATACCCCATTTTCCAAGAGTGATATTTGCTTCTTCGGGCGGTAATGTAAGGTTAGGAATATTGTAATCGCCAACTCGTCTGTAAGAAATATTATTACTTTTCATAGTATTTGTCCTTTCTGTTTACTCTGTTTAAGCAAGGAAAGAAATGTGTAGAATACTATGTTTGAAGCCGGTTTTACATATTTTTTGAGTAAATCCCTTATGAACACTCGCACCAAAAATCGACAAGTTTCGCGTGAGACTTGTCGATTTACTTTTTCACTATTAACTCTTCACTTTTCACTCTTCTCTTTCGAAACTTGTCGATTAGGTAATAAGTAGCCTCTTACTTTTGTTTAGTTGCTTTCATAGTTCTGTTTATTGCTTAATTCTTCTGTCTTAGGTATAATACAGCCATCGGTACCGAAATAAATTAAGGAATGATAATATGGAGATCGGAAAAAAGATTAAACAATTGAGATTGAACAAAGGGGTAACACAAGAAGCACTTGCAAATGCATTAGGGGTTACATATCAGGCGGTTTCCCGTTGGGAGAATGAAAGCACTATGCCCGATATATCACTGCTTCCGCAGATATCGGTATTCTTCGGTGTAAGTATTGATGAACTGTTTGATTTTACAGAGGAATCACAATACGAGAGAATACAAAATATGCTGGTTGAAAAAGCAGCTCTGACGGAAAAGGAATTTGAAAACGCAAAATACTTTCTTGAAAAACAACTTAATAGGGAAAACGAAAATGTCAATGCGATTAAATTGCTGGCATCTCTTTATTCACACCGTGCAAAATCATCAGCTCTTCAAGCTGTCCGATATGCAAAGAAAGCATTACAGCTTGGAGATACAAGCAAAAATATGAATAACATTCTTCGTGATGCATACGGTTCTCCTCATTCAGACTGGAACTTCCGTAACCGTCACGAGCTTATCGCATTTTATTATGAGCATCTTAAATTACATCCCGATGATATGAGAGCATACCGCTATATGTTGCCTGCACTTGTTGCGGATGGCAGAACAGAGGAAGCAAAAAAGATGCTTAAAAAAATCAGAAGCCTTGAAAAGCCCGAATTACTTTTTGTTTTCGATGCATTGGTGCTTCGTCGAGAGGGAAAAATAAAGGAAGCTGAAGAATTACTTAACGATATGCTTGATAAGTTTGCTGACAGTTGGTACACTTGGTCAATTATTGCAGATTTCAAGGCTGACGATTGCAATTATGATGAAGCGGTTTTTTGCTATGAAAAATCATTTGAGCTTCAGGAAAAACCCCGATATACAGATTCGCTTGAAGCAATTGCACACATATATGAAATTAAAGGTATGCACCAAAAATCTATCGAAACATATAAAAGAATAATCGAGCTTTTAAGCACAGATTGGAATGTAACTTTTGGTGCAACGGTAAACAAATATCTTCAAAAAATTGACGAGCTTACAGGTAAATAAAAGTGGATAATTTACACTGACATAATTTTAACGGATACATTTTTGATAATAGATGTTATTATCGGATGTATCCGTTATATTTTTCTTCTGCATAAAGATATTGTTCTCTGCTTCTCTTGACTATAATTTGTTTTTATGACATAATTATCAGCATATGAGGAGGGGGCTTATGGATAACAGAGATTGGTTCAGAAATGCAGGCTACGGTATGATGGCACATTGGGGACTTTATTCAATGCTTGCCGGCGAATGGAGAAACCGCAGAGTCAATGACTATGCAGAATGGATACAAAGCTTTATGGCAATACCCAATACCGAATATTCACTTCTTGCAAAAATTTTCAACCCCATTTACTTCAATGCCGACGAATGGATAAGACTTGCAAAAGAAGTCGGGATGAAATATTTTGTTTTCACTTCAAAGCATCATGACGGCTTTGCAATGTTTAAGTCCCTTGCTGATTCATATAATATCGTGGATGCGACTCCATTCGGAAGAGATGTTGTGGCAGAGCTTGGCGAAGCCTGTTATAAATACGGAATCAAATTCGGTTTATACTATTCACAGGAGCTTGACTGGCATCATTTTCACGGCGGCGGTTATGATAAGTTTACAGGCTGTTCGGGAGTAAGCTGGGACAACAGTTGGGACTTTCCGGAAAGAGAACAGAAAGATTTCAGCATATGCTTCAACGAAAAAATAATACCACAGGTAACGGAGCTTGTTAAAAACTACGGTGAGCTTCTTCTTATGTGGTTTGATGTTCCGCACACAATAACAAAAGAACAGAGTCTTGAATTAAATTCTCTTGTAAAGCACTATCAGCCCGATTGTCTTATAAATTCAAGAATCGGAAACGGTGCATATGACTATGTATCCCTCGGAGATAATGAATACCCGACAGAGTTCAGATTATCCGAAGACAGCGACCCCAACAGTCTTGACGGATTGAAATACTCCCCTTACGGACTTTATGAAACGGCAGGAACGCTGAATTCATCATGGGGATACAAATACTATGACAACAACTGGATAAGTGCGGAAGAAATTATTTCAAGAAGAGAAAAACTGAACTCTTTAGGCATAAACTATCTTCTGAATGTAGGTCCGGACGGACTTGGAAGAATTCCTTCCTTTTCAGTTGAAGCACTCAAAAAAGCGGCAAAAAATTATTAATTCAGGAGGTCAATATGGCTTGGTACGATGAAGCTGTGTTCTATCATATATATCCCTTGGGAATGACAGGTGCACCTAAAATCAATGATTATTCTGCACCTGTTTCAAGGCTCAATTCCCTTAATGACCGTATACCCAAAATAAAGCAGCTCGGCTTTAATGCTCTTTATATAGGGCCCTTATTTGAATCGGTCGGTCACGGCTATGAAACAACAGATTACAAAAAGCTGGATTCCCGTCTCGGTACAAACGAAGACCTGAAAAGCTTTGTAAAGCTCTGTCACAAAAACGGGATAAAAGTTATTTTCGACGGTGTTTTTAATCATACGGGAAGAGATTTTTTTGCATTCAAAGATGTAAAAGAAAAGAGAGAAAATTCACAGTATAAGAATTGGTACAACATTAATTTTTGGGGTAACAATTCCTATAATGACGGTTTTTCCTATGAAAATTGGGGCGGTTATGATCTGCTCGTAAAGCTCAATCAGAAGAATCCCGAAGTTGTTGATTTCTTATGCGATGTGGTGCGTTTCTGGGTAAAGGAATTTGATGCTGACGGAATAAGACTTGATGCTGCAGATGTGCTTGATTTCGGTTTTATGCAGACTCTTCGCCGAACGGCAAACGAGGTAAAGCCCGATTTTTGGCTTATGGGCGAGGTTATTCACGGTGATTATAACCGTTGGGCAAATGACAGCACCTTACATTCAGTAACCAATTATCATCTTCATAAGGCTCTGTATTCGGGGCATAATGACCACAATTATTTTGAAATTGCTCATACGGTAAAACGCCTTAATGATATGAGTAAAACGCTTAAGCTCTATAATTTTGTCGACAATCACGATGTTGAACGAATTTTCACAAAGCTCAATGACAAAAGACATTTTGTGCCTGTGCATATCCTTCTTTACACACTTCCCGGAATTCCGTCTGTCTATTACGGCTCGGAATTCGGTATTGAGGGTAAAAAGGAAAAGCATTCCGACGATTCCTTAAGACCTTGCCTTGATTCTGACACTTACAAAAATGCATATGAAAAAAACGCATTTACGAAGCTGATTGGTGCTCTCGGAAAGATAAGAACCTCTTCAAAGGCTTTGTGCTACGGCGAATATAAGGAGCTTCTGCTTACAAATAAGCAATACGCTTTTTCAAGAACATTCGGTAATTCATCGGTTATTACAATCGTAAATAACGGTGACGAAGAATTTACGGCAACACTTCCCTGTTCTTCCGTTTCTTCTTACAAAGGTGCACTTTCGGGTGATGAAATTAAGGTGCAAAATTCCTCGATTAAGGTTACAATAAAGGCTTGTTCAGGGGAAATATTTATTCCCGACGATAATGCTGCTTTAACATTTACACCTGTTGAAGTTGAAACAGAAATTGAAGCAAAGCCTGAAATCAAGGCAGAAGAAAAAAAAGAAGAAAAGGCAGAAAAAAAAGCAAAAGCTGAAATTGAAAAAGCATCTGCAGTTACCGTGCCGAATAAGCCCTATGAAGAAATGAGCGTTCCCGAATTACAGGAGGCAATACTCCAAAAGCTTGCAAAAAACGGCCCTGTTACAGAACAGATGAAAAAGGATGTCAGGGAAAATATCTGGCAAAATTCACTTATAAACTGGGTGAAAAGCTTCAGATAAACAATAATCATATGTAAGATTAATGCATATACTGTAATACGGTATTTTTGTTATAATTTTTTACAATTTATGTATTGAAGTATATGCGTTATTGATATACAATACCTATAGCATTATTCAGGAGAAATTTATATGATATATCAGAACATTTTAGATGCTATCGGACATACTCCGATAGTTCAGCTCAATCATATGGTACCCGAAAACGCTGCAAGGGTGCTTGTAAAATACGAAGGTCTTAATGTAGGCGGGTCTATCAAAACAAGAGTTGCTTACAATATGATTAAAGATGCAGAGAAAAAAGGCAAAATCAATAAAGACAGCATTATCGCAGAGCCTACCTCCGGCAATCAGGGTATAGGGCTTGCTTTGGTTGGTGCAGTTCTCGGCTACAAGGTCAGAATCATTATGCCCGACTCCGTAAGCGTTGAAAGAAAGAAGCTTATGAAGCACTACGGTGCAGAAGTCGTACTTATCCACGATGAAGGCAATATCGGTGATGCAATCGCAAAATGTCTTGAAACTGCCTTACAGATGGAAAAAGACGACCCGAATGTGTTTGTACCTCAACAGTTTGAAAATCCTGCAAACCCCATGATTCACCGTCACCAGACGGGACTTGAAATACTCGAGCAGGTAGGCGGCCCTATTGACGGCTTCTGTTCGGGTATCGGCACGGGCGGTACAATTACCGGAATCGGCGAGACACTTAAAGCTCTTAACCCCGATATGACAATATGGGCAGTTGAGCCCGAAAATGCCGCAATTCTTGCAGGCGGTACTGTCAGCCAGCATATTCAGATGGGTATCGGCGACGGACTTATTCCCGAAATTCTCAATACTGAGATTTATGAGGATATCTACATAGTTTCCGATGAAGAGGCTTTGAGAACCGCAAGGGATTTGGCATCAAAAGAGGGACTTATGTGCGGTATTTCCTCAGGCACAAACGTTGCCGCGGCAATTAAGCTTGCCGAAAAATTAGGAGAAGGCAAAACGGTTGTCACGATTCTTCCCGATACCGCAGAAAGATACTTCTCCACTCCCCTTTTCAGAGATTAAGCAAAAAAATGAAGCAGATGAGAAAATTTCTCGTCTGCTTTTAATTTTTATATTTCTGCTTCAATAAAGCCTATGCTTTCTCTGCCTCTTATAACATCGGCGGCATTTCTTGCGTTGAAGTAGATTCTTAATTTTCCGCCGTAATTTGTCATACAGCAGGCATAAACAAACTGTGCCATCCAAGGGTACTTTTCTTCGGGCACAATAAGGGGCTTTACAAACTCAAAGCGTTCTCCGTCATCGGATTTTAAGAGCATTATTGCAGAATGGCTTTTTCCGTTTTCTTCGAAAAGTCCGTTCTGAAGACCGATATAGCAGTCCTTCAGCTTATATACCTTTATACAGCCCGAGCAAAGATTCAGGTATTTACTGCTTTTATCGGGGCTGATAATGGGCTTTTCCCTTGAAACAAAGCCCTTATGGGGAAAATCACTTTCCGCAAAGCTTATGTGCGTGGGCTCCGAGAAGCCGCAGTCCTTTATAAAGGTCTGACCGCAGGAATAATATAAACGGAATTTTCCGTCCTTTTTTATTAAAAAGGGATTGGAAATTGCAATTCCCGTATCACAGGCTTCATATTCTCTTGTGTGGGCTATTACTCTTTCGGGCTCAGTCCAGCTTATAAGGTCACGTGATTTACACATATATATTTCCGATTTCCATTTTACACCTACGGTATTAAGGGCATTAAGAACAGGTGATCTTGTTCTTTCAAAATAAAGGTAATATTCCCCGTCAATTACGTTAATATCGGGGCGCATTGCACGGTTTACGATTCTTCCTGCGTTATCAAAAGCAATGCCGTCCTCGGAAATATAGTGATATACTCCGAAAAAGGTATGGGCAAAGAGATGCAATTTCTTATCGGGAGAATTGTCGGGTGTAAGAATTGACGGGTCTGCGACAACAAGACTCGGAAGAGAGTATTTCAGTACGGGATTTTCTTTATAAAAAACGAAGCTGAGTCTGTCAAACTGTTCAAAGCTTATATTTTCCATATCAGAATTCAACATCATAATGGTGCACAAATACTCCTGCAATCTTATTATAATCAAGCACGTGCATTACTGCACCGTCTGCAGTTTCAAGGAAAGTCATTCCTTCTGCTTCAACATTCTCTCCGCCTACGTTTCTCTCGGCAAAGAGGCTGACTTCACCCGTTTCCACATTGAGCTTTAAGATATTCTTAAAGTCTCCGTTATCCTGCACATCACAGGAAAGATAAAGACTGCCGTCATAGAATTCACCGCCCTGAATACGGTCAAGGATACCGAGTCCCGTAAGGGGGATTTCTTTTACCGGAGCCATTTCATTATTTACGTCATAGCAGTAAACCGTTTCGGCATCGTTCCATTTTGAAGCATAAAGATATCCCGTTTCCTTATCAACTGCACACCAGGGCACACCGTCGGAATAGATTTCGTAAGGAAGGTCATAAACCTCACCCGTACACTCCAGCGTTTCGGCATCAAATACAACTATGCAGGGGAAGCCCTCATCGGGTCCTTCAACGGAAGCATAGATTTTTCCGTCATACCAGCTTATTCCGCCTATGTGGTCATTTTTTCTGTCCTCGCACTTATCGGGAAGAGGATTCACCATGGCAGTAACAAGCTCCATATCTTCTACGGTAAACTTTGCAAGGAAGGTAAGACCGATACCTGCTATAGCACCGCTTGTATAGTAGTATTCTCCGTCTGTGGTAATACCCTGTCCCGTCATAAGTGCCTGCACAAGTACAAATGTATCCTTTGAGATAAGCTCTGCCGAATCGGAGCTGACTGCCGCAGGGCTTGTAAGGATAGTTAAAATAAGGATGGGAAGAACAATAAGATTTCTGAGTTTAAGTAAGATTGACATAGTTTTCTCCTTTTACATTTTTTCCAATATATCTTTCAGCAAAGGCGCAATAACCCTTGCCATTTTATGAAAGCCGTAGTCATTGGGATGAGTTGTGTCCGTTGTACAGAACTGTCTTTCTTCGTCGCCGAAGAAGTCCTTGCCGTCTATGAAATATACGTTTTCATCCCCCGAAGCACGGGCATTTTCATAGGTATTTCTTATAATTTCCCGTCTTTCGTCAGCTTCCGTTATATGCTCATAATTGGGAGCTGACATCATAACCACGGGCAAATCTGGAAGCTTTTCCCTGACTCTCTTAAAAAAGGGCTCGTGTGTTTCGCTGAGATGTTCAGCAGAGCAGGCATTGTAGTCGTAATCATAAACAAAAACGGAAGGGTTCAGATAGCATATAAAATCGGCTATAGGAAGCTGACCTGTACAGCTGCCCGAAAGTCCGAAATTATAATAATCGAAGCTGAGCCACCGGGACAATAGTGCCGTATAGGCATTTGTGACAAGTGAGGAGTGACCGCCCTCTGTTATGGAAGAGCCGAAAAAAATAACGGGCTTTTCGTATTTATATGGAGTGGGCGGCAGGATTTCTGCCCCGTCGTCAAGGGTAATTTTAATATCCTCAACGATTTCGTTGCGGGGGAAGAATAGCATAACATCATCCGTACCGCTTTCGTTTATAAATTCAATATCTCCGAGTTTATCGTCAAAGCCCGGCACCGCGAGACCTCTGAACTTAAGCCCTTCTCCGTGACCCGTATAAACCGCCAAAGAGGAGCATGAAAAGCGGGACATTCCCACATCGTGAGAGAGAGTCTTCAGCATCATTTCTATTCTTATCCTCTTTGAATCTGTTCTGAAAGCAGCTCTTGCGCCGGCTGTTCTTGTGGTTATATGCTCAAGCTGAGAACCGGCTTCACAAAGCTTCTTTCTTAATTCCTCAGGGAAACGCTCAAGCTTCTTTTCCTTTTCAAAAAGCGGAATCCCGTATACCTTTACGGGATAATCAAAAATACTGTATACCATACTCCACCTGATATTTTTCTGTATAGTATAACACAAAACGATTAATTTTTCTATTATTATTTTGACTAAGTAAAAGGTTTTCATTTTGGTATTTTTTCCAAAGTTTATTTTACTTATTGTTTTTATTAATATAAAGTGATAAAATAAGGTGTATTTTTGTGTACGAAAGGAATGCGTTTATATGAGCAAAGTATATGACGTTATAGTTATCGGCGCAGGTAACGGCGGTCTTGCGGCTGCTGCAAACTGTGCAAAGGCCGGTCTTTCAACACTTCTTCTTGAAAGACATAACATTCCCGGCGGCTCGGCTTCTTCCTTTGTAAGAGGCAGATTTGAATTCGAGCCCTCTCTTCACGAGCTTGCAGGTATCGGCGATGAAAAAGAGGTCGGTACAATTGAAGAGGTTTTCAACAAAATCGGTGCAGAGGTTGACTGGTTCAGACACGATTCGACCTTCCGTCTTATTGTTCCTGCAAAGGAAGGCGACAAGGACACATTCGTCAATGAAAACGGTGTTGAAGTTACCGTTGATGCAAGAATGCCCGTAGGCTTTGAAAACTTTTCAAGAAAGCTTGATGAAATTGTTCCCGGCTCTTATGAAAGCTGCCGTAAAGCTTTTGACTTATCAATTGATATGTTCAAGGCCTTTGAATGTCTTGACGACCCTTCAAAGATTCCCGGAAGCCTCAAGGATGTTCCCGACATTATGAGAATGACCGCCCACACAATGACTGAAGCTCTTAATGCCCTCGGTATGCCTAAAAAGGCTCAGGACATTTTCAACACCTACTGGTGCTATATGGGCTCCCCTGCTTCTCAGTTTGACTTCCTTTACTATCTGTGCGTGCTTCACAGCTACGTAAGAAGCGGTACGGGTATCCCCCATCTCAGAAGCCACGAAATGAGCCTTGCAATTGATAAGAAAATCCGTGATTTCGGCGGAGAAATCTGGTATAACTCGGATGTTACAAAGATTATTATGAAGAACGGTAAGCCTGCAGGCGTTGTCATCAACGGCGAAAAAGAGGTTTACGGTAAGCGCTTTATCTGTAACTGCTATCCTTATAAGGTATTTACGGAGCTTATGGATGAAAAAGACGTTCCCAAGCAGCAGATGAAGATGCTTAATGCAAGAAAAACTGCCTGCACACTGACAACCGTTTATCTCGGAATGAATAAAACAAAGGAAGAGCTCGGCATTACAGACTATTCTGTATTTATTGCTCCCGATTCGGATTCCGACAAGCAGTATGAGGCAGCACAGAATTATTTCAGCGGCTACTGTATCATCAACTGTCTTAATGAAATTATCCCCGACTGTACTCCTGCAGGAACAAGCCAGCTGTTCCTTACAACAATGACCTTCGGCGATGTTATGAAGGATATTAAGCCTCAGGATTACAAAAAATTCAAGACAAAGGTTGCCGAGGATATGATTGAGACCTGCGAAAAGGCTCTTAACATTTCCATTAAGCCTTATATTGAAGAAATTGAAATCGCGCTTCCCCCCACATTTGCACGTTACCTCAATACTCCCTTGGGTACACCTTACGGCTATATGCTCGAGAAGTGGGACAGCATGCTTCCCAGAACCATTCAGTATCTTAAGGATCAGCCCTTTGACAACTTCCTTTTCTGCGGTGCAACTCAGGAAAGAGGAGACGGCTACGGCTGTGCATATTACACCGGTGAAAAAGCCGCAGACCTTACAATAAAGGCACTTAAGGAGGGCAAATAAAATGGCAAGCTTAAAATCACTTAAAGCAACTAAATTCATATCCCTTCTCGGAAACAGACAGAAGACCTTTGAAAATGCAAAAGCCACTATGCCTGAGCTACCCGATAATGCAAATGTCCTTGCAAAGGCTCTTCACCCCAAGAAGCAGTTCTTAAAGGTTGCGAAGGTAATTGAAAGAGCAGAGGACTGTAAGAGCTTCGTGCTTGTTCCCGATGAAGAAAAAGGCACAAAGGCACTCGCATACTTCGGTGCAGGTAAATACCTTACCGTTTTTGAAGAAGTTGAGGGAATGAAAATCACCCGTGCATACTCAATTTCATCAAAGCCCAAGGACTCACTTGAAGGCAGATATATGCTTACAATCAAGCGTGTTGACGGCGGTTTAATGTCAAATTATATTCTTGACAACTGGACAATAGGCACAAAGGTTACCGTATCTGCTCCCGAAGGACATTTTGAATATCAGCCCTTAAGAGATGCAAAAAATGTTATCTGCATCGCAGGCGGAAGCGGTATTACTCCCTTTATTTCAATGGCAGGTGCAATTCTTGACGGCGACGAAGAATTCAATATGACTCTTCTTTACGGAAGCAGAAATAAGGATGCCGTGCTTTTCCGGGATGAGCTTGAAGAAATCAAGAAAACAGGCAAAATTAATGTCACTCACGTATTAAGCGACAAGGATGCAGACACCTCTGAAGACGGTTTTGAAGCTGGCTTTATCACAGCAGAGCTTATAAAAAAATATGCTCCCGAAAATGAGCCTTATTCCGTATTTATCTGCGGTCCTCAGGCTATGTATGAATTCCTTGATAAGGAAATTGAAAAGCTGAAGCTTCCTAAAAAATATGTCCGTCACGAAATGTTCGGTGAGTTCCGCAATCCTAAAGCACAGGCAGATTATCCCTCGGATATCCCCGAAACAGTATCTGTTACAGTAACAATTCAGGATGAAACAAAAACCGTTACAGGTTCAACAAATGACACGGTTTTACAGATTCTTGAGAAAAACGGTATAGCAGCCCCCTCCCGTTGCAGAAGCGGTGAGTGCGGATTCTGCCATTCACATCTTCTTTCGGGCAAGGTCTATGTTCCAAAGCACCTTGAATACAGAAGACTTGCAGACTTCAAATTTAACTGCATACATCCCTGCTGTACCTTCCCTCTTACCGATCTTGTAATTGATGTTCCCGCAGCAAAATAAACAAATCACACAAGAAAACGGCTTCGCCGAGACTCAGGCGACCGTTTTCGGATAGTCCATCGACCAGGAAAGCTTGCTTTCCGTTCGGAGGGACATATAATCTTTTTTACTTTATAGGAAGCAATTTCCTATAAAGTAAAATAGACCTGCACGCAGCTTAAACTGTTGTGCAGGTCTTTATTTTTTAATCAACAAGGGGAATTTCAGTCATACGAAGCTTTGCACAGCCGTAGGGATAAAGAATAATATCCTTTGCCTCACTTATCGGTTCTCTGCTTTCCGGAAGCTTTGCACATACTGAATCATAGCCGTCTTCATAGCCCCATTCTATTTCTTTCACCCGTGCCGTTATTTTAACAGGAGGCTCAACTGAAGAAAAAGGAACGGCTCCCGAAGTGCTTCTTTCTACAGAAAATTTATCGGAGCAATAGGCATAATTCCATTTTGACACACCCTTCAATTCATAATCGCAATAGGGGTATTTTCTCTCAACTCCGTCACGCTCGTATTCTTTCTTTTCATATTCCGTATCAACAGGAACGGAAAAAACAAGAGAACCGCATTTTACTGACTTAAGCTCATTCGGGCGGTCTATGATTGTTACGGGAATATCAAAGGTTATCCTTATTTCTCTTTCGGTGTTTTCCGAAATACAGAAGCTCATATCATTTTCAGCGGGCTTTCCGTCAGCTTTGATATTCTCTGCAAATTCAGGAAGCTGAATTTCAAGAGTAATATCTTTTTTTGTCTTGATCTTATAAATAAGCTCATTCACAAAGGGATAATCTGTTTCAAGGCTTACCGTAAAATCATTTGTTGTAAGAACGGAAGGAACGGTTACGGCACTTAATATTTTATCTTCATTATGCATAAAAGCAGAAAGAGCAAATTTTGGCCATGCCTGATTGAAATTTGCCGTACAGCAACCGTAATTGGGTTCAAGTCCGAAAAGATGGGCTTCGCTTCCGTTGGTTCTGAAAAGAGATTTCCCGGGGAATTTTACGCAGTTTATCTGATTTGAAAGCTGAACATACTGATGTGTCCACATATCGTCGCTTATCGTTGCGGGAAGGGCATTGAATGTAAGCATTTCAAGTCTTTCCTTCCATTTTCTTTCACCGGTATATGCATAGAGAAGCTCATATGAGTACATCTGCTCCGCTACAGCACAAAGCTCTGTGCCCTGTATGGGAGAAAGTCCCGAAAGACATTCATCCCCCGTAAAAAGTCCGACGGGAGTTCCGTTGAATTTATCAAGAATATAACGAAGCTTTTCAGCCTTATCCGTATATTCTCCGGAGAGAATTTCCGTGCATACGGCCTCTTCCTTAAGCATCATACCGATATTTACAATATGAGTTTCAAAAGTCCATTTATTCAGCGGTCTTTCCCAGTTTTTAACATATTGAGAATAATCCGTTCCCTGCTCCTTAAGTATAGCTCCCAGCTCCTTAAGCCAGCCTTCCTGATATCTTTCATAAATAAAGCTTATCGCAATAAATGTTTCAAACCAACGGGCTTTACCCCAATCGAACAGCTTTATCTTTTCAGATTTCAAAAGCTCATAATAGTTTTTAAGCGTTTTATAAAGCACCTCGGGAATTCTTTCATCGGAAGAACACTCATAATAAACTACAAGCACCTTTGAAATCAGCTGAACTGCCCATGTATCGTATTTAGGTATTTCTTCATCCTCACACGGACATATCCAACCGTCTTCCCTTTGGAATGAAATTATAGCATCAATATACCTTTTTGCGGTCTTTATCATATCATCATTCTGAAGAAGATATGCAAGCGGAATAAAGCCGTCAAGCCAATACGGTACTCTTTCCCACCCGTCGGCACTACCGCCTATCCACTTGCTGTCCCTTACATCACGCCACATTTTGTCAAGATTTCCGCTTAAAGCTGATGCTTGTATTTCAAGCTGTCTTTTAAGCCATCCCTGTGGCTTTATTTCTTTTGCTGTATAAAGCTTCCATACATATGACAAACTTATCTCCCCTTTTTACATTATGCAATTTAATTTTACAATGAAAAAGTGCAAGTGTCAATCAAAGAAAAAACAGCAGGACATTTAAATCCTGCTGTAAATCATTTACGGATTATATCCTCCGCCGAAATAACTTCCGAAATAATCTTCAAAATACTTTTCAAAATAATCTTCGTAGCTTCCGCCCGAATAGTTATCGGGAAGAGTTTCTTCCTCTTCTTCAGTTATAAATGTATCGCCTCTGTCCTCAACAAGAGTTACGGTTACATCAAATTCATCATAGGAATAATCTTCGTGAATTCTTATAAGCGAAAGAGTAAGCGTATCACCTACATTTGAATCTTCAATAATTTCTGAAAGATAAGAAGCATTGTCAAGGTTAACACCGTTAACAGCAACTATCATATCACCTTCCTGTGCTTTAGTTTCTGCAAGAGCACTGTCGGAAGCAATTTCATAAATTACTATTGAACCTGAGGGAAGCCCTTTGATAGCTACGAACATACCGTATGTGCTGTATTCCGATGCTGCAACATAGGTAATGCCAAGCTTAGGTCTGTTGGAAACATAACCGTGCTGCAATATCTCGTTTACTATTTCAACAAAAACGCTGGACGGAACTGCAAAGCCCATTCCTTCGTATTCATCGGCAACAATCTTCATTGAGTTAATACCGATAACCTGACCGAAAGCATTTACAAGTGCACCGCCCGAATTACCGGGGTTGATAGCTGCTGTATGCTGGATACACTCCGTTGTATAGCCTGTTGCAGAGGAGTTTACGGGACGGTCAAGAGCAGATACGATACCGTTTGTAAAGGAGTTCGCAAATTCCACGCCGCCGGGATTTCCTATTGCATAAATGGGATCACCGACAAAAATCTTTGAAGAATCACCGATTTCAGCAAGCGTAAAGCCTGTTTCTTCAATACGGATAACTCCGATATCAGTTCTTGCGTCGAAGCCCACTACTTCTGCATCATATTCCTTTCCGTCATATACCTGTACACGGATATATCCCGAAGAATCACTTATAACATGAGCACAGGTTACTATATAAGTAAACTTTCCGTCTGACGATTCTTGGAAAAGAACACCTGAGCCCTCAGAGGCAAGTGTTTTTGTCTTATCGTAAACAAGAATACCTACAGAAGAAGGAAGAACCTTGTTATAAATATTCTTTGGTGTAAGCTCACCGTCAGCGTTAATTTCATCACCTGTTATGGGGGATGAATTTGTTACGAATTCCTCTGCTTCACCGACAACACCTTGTGTTGTTGATTCATCACCTGATGTCGTGGGAGTCTTGTCTCCTGCTACAACAGCAATAAGAGCAAAAACAAGAAATACACAAAGAACACCTGCAACTATGGCAAAAATCTTTGCTCCCTTTGATTTTCCGTTCTTTTTTCCGTCGTTATCAGCAGGATAAGCATATCCTTGCTGTGAGGGTGCTTTATAAGGGTTTCCCTGATTATAGGAATTCTGTGAATAAGGGTTGCCGCCATAAGGATAATTTGACTGATTTGTGTAAGGATAGGAGCTTCTCTGATTGTTATTCTGTGAATAATTTGCACCGTTCCCGTAAGGATAAGAATTGTTATTACCCTGATTAGAAGTGCCGTATGAATACGGATTCACATTTTCCTTTCTTTCTGCAGTCTGATAAGACGGAGCTTCATTTTTTACAGCTTCTGAAGCATTTGTATCAGTTTTATCTGATTCTTTTCCGAGATAGCCGCTTCTGTAGCTTCCGTCTGCATTAAACTGAACCGTTTCCGCTGCCGATGCTTTTTCTTCGACAGCATTCCCGTTTTCATTTATTTCGGGAATATCAGTTCCGTTGTTAACAGGCTCATTGAAATTATTATCGTTCATAAAATTTTTTCCTTTCATTATTATGATTGTATACTAATGCAGTAACTTTAAATAATCATTAAATTTACAAAATTATTGCAACGGAATTTTAACCGTAAACTGCGTGAATTCATTTTCCTCTGTTTCAAGAGTTATTGTTCCTTTGTGTAGCTCAATAATACTCTTTACTATATAAAGTCCCATTCCGAAACTTTTAGCATCAAGCCCGCGGGATTTATCAACCTTATAAAATCTGTCAAATATGAGCTCACATTCATTGGGAGATATTCCCTTTCCCGTATTTCTGACAGAAAATACAGCTTCTTTTTTTTCTTCATACAAGCTGACGGTGATCGCTCCTTGCTCGGGAGTAAACTTTACGGCATTGTCAAGAAGATTATAAATTATCTGATTAATGAGCGTTTCATCGGCAGTTATTATTACATTTTCCAAGGTATCAAGTCCCGTAACCTCGATATTTTTATCATCAATAAATTTTTCAAAGCCGAGAACAGTTTTTATAAATATCTCACGAAGTGAAAAAACAGATGTATTGAGGGTGAGCTTTCCTGCCTCAATTTTTGACATATTAAGCATTGCAACAACAAGTCGGGACAGTCTTTTTACTTCATCAGAAACTATACTAAGGTATTTTTCGGAAGCCTCCATTGAAATCGTTCCGTCAAGCATACCGTCAACAAAACCGCCGATAACCGTCATAGGGGTCTTAAGCTCATGTGAAACATTGGCAACAAAACTGCTTCGTGATTCCTCAAGCACTGCAAGGTTATCTGCCATTTTATTTACAGAGTCAACAAGCTGTGTAAGCTCCTTGTAAACATCAGAGGTATTGATTCTTGCCGTAAAATCTCCGCCGGCATAATGCTTCGTGGCAGCCGTAATTTTTTTTAGCGGCCGCACCATTCTGTATGATATAATGAGGGAAAGAATAAATGAAATAACGACAGCAATAATACTTGAAAATATAAGTATGCGTAAAAATTCAGTAGTATACGGCAAAAAGGCTTCGCTTTCTGTCTGAAGTGCAACAATAAAAACTTCCCTATCCTGTGCATTACAGCTGACTGCACCGAGAAGATAATTCTCTTCTGGAAATCCGGAAACAGGACCGTCATAATTATAACCGTTTTTTCCGGCTGCAGAAATTTCTTCAATCAGCTCTGCAGGAAATCGTACATATCCGTGAATCAGACATACAAAGCTACTTGTTTCATCAATATCTGCATCAAAACATATAAGTATTCTGCCGTCAGAATCGACAACAAACATTTCACAACCTGAAGAATATGCAACAGTAGAAAGTATATTATTTGTATAAATTGCAGGGGAATCCGTTGCTCCCGTTATCCCTGTATTATTATCAAATAACAAATCAACGCTCTGAGATACACTCAGAGCGTCTTCATACAGCTCTGTGAGTTTGTCAGTCTTCCAGAAGTTTAAAAAGAAAAAGAGAACGGCAAAACTTGAAATGGTCAAACACAAAAGTACAGACACCGATGTCTGTATGAAATACCATTTAAACATACTGCCCGAACGGCGTTTTCGCAAACCTGACATAACAAAGCCCACTTAATAATTTATTATATACAACTTATATCAATATATTTATCTTGTTTCAAATTTATAACCTACGCTCCATACTGTACGAAGCTCCCATTTATCGGAAACCCCCTCCAGCTTTTCACGAAGTCTTTTAATATGAACATCAACAGTTCTTGAATCACCGTAATAATCAAAGCCCCATACTTCATCAAGAAGCTGATCTCTTGTAAATACACGGTTGGGATTGCTCGCTAAATGAAAAAGAAGCTCAAGCTCCTTCGGAGGAGCATCAACATGAACACCCTTTACCTTCATCTCATAATTTGTAATGCTGATAAAGAGATTGTCAAAGCTGACCTCTTTAGGTGTTTCTGCAGTAGGAGCAAGTGTTCTTCTGAGAACTGCTTTGATTCTCGCAACAACCTCTTTTGAATCAAAAGGCTTTACTATGTAATCATCAGCACCGAGCTCAAGTCCGAGAATCTTATCAAAGGTCTCACCCTTTGCAGACATCATAATTATCGGAACATCGCTGGACTGTCTTATTTTTCTGCAGACCTGCCATCCGTCAAGCTTAGGAATCATTATATCCAACAAAACGAGTGCAGGCTTTACGGTCGTAATACTTTCAACCGCAGCAAGTCCGTCGTTTACTATTACAGGAGAATAGCCTTCTTTTGTAAGATAAAGTCTCAACAGCTCGCAGATATTGGCATCATCATCAACGATAAGTATCTTTTCATTCATATTTTTCCCTCCCAAAACTAAAAACCAAAAGCCGTTATCATAAACAGTCTCAAACCATTTGAATATACAATATGAAAAAAAGCACTTGCTGAAAACCAATCATCAAGTGCCTTAAAGACCTGAGACAGATACTTAATTAACCAAAAGTAATAACACTGTCGTCCCCGTATTGCATATTTTCAATAACACTTAACCCGGGAATACCTTCAATTTCAGTATCTACAACAGCTCCGATTTCATCAAGCACTGAAATATAGAACTCATCGTCATACTCTTGTACACCTGCCGAAACAGAGGTATCTGTGCCACCGTCAAAGGTAGGAGCGATAAAGGAAACGATTCCTGACAAGCCGGCAGGAAGAGATGTATATGACTTATCAAGAACGGCAGATATTACGGAATTAAGACCGATTGAAGAAAGAATACCTGCTACAAGCGAATCAGCGGAAACATATGAATGTCCTTCTTCAGGTACAGTTACAGGCTCGTCACCTTCAATACCTGCATATGTTCCCTGAACTATATGAACGGTATATGTGCACTTTGAAGAAACAGCACCTGACGAAGCAGTTATGGTAATAACAAGGTCCTGTTCATCAGCATCGGGATCAATACTGACCTCGTTATAGTAATTGTTCTTAACGGCAACACCGTTCACGCTTACGATACATTCAAAATTTGAATTTGTTGCATATGCCGTAGGATATACCCAAAGACTGCTGCATCTTGTATTGAGCTTTGCTTCATAATTATAGATGTCAGCATAAAAATCATCGTTTGACACATCGAAGCTGTGTGTATTTTCCGCCACAAGCTTAAAAGCATCATCATAGGAGGCATTGTCCTCTCTTATGGAGAGGCCGCCGTTCTTACCCATAAGCTGAAGAACATAGAAAGCAACCGTATCATTGTCAATATGAGAAGCGAGCTTCTCGCTGTCCATAACAACAGAATACTTTTCGCCTAAAAGTGCGGCAACATATTTCGCTTTGAGATCATCAAAGGACAAGTCACTGTCCACGGAAATACCTAAGGACTTAACAGTCATAACCGCGATAAGTCTGTAGACCTCATCCTCGGCAGTATCCTTGCTTACGCTATAGCCGTTTGACCAAAGGGCAAGTCTGGAAGCTGCAAGAATATATTCATCAAGAGAAAGGATGGAGCTTCCCTGAATCCAGTCTTCAAGAGATCCAATATTCATCCCCGTAAGAGTTGCAAGGTAGGAAACTACGACCTCCTCAAGGTTGGAGCCGACAGGGAACGTCGATGAATTAAGAGAACCGGTTACAAATGCGGTAAAAAGTGCTCTCGCCATTATAAGCTCGTCAGAGCCGACATTTGCGGGATACGAAATTCCCATTCCTTCAAGATATTCTCTGATATCCGCATCACTGACATCAGCAGATAAAAATTGTGAATTCGCGTTAAGCACTTCAAAAAAATAAATGTAGCCTGCTCTTTGTGAGCCTGCATCAAGATTATAAAGCGAAACGAAATATTCAACCTCTTCCCTAAAGCTTTCGGGAGTTTCGGTATAAGGATATTCAGGCATTGGCTCAAGAGTCACCCTCTGTGCCATTCCCTCTACAGTGGTCATATCCTCTTTTATAACAAGATCGGTAAGCCATGCGATATCTGCCTCATCATAGTCATACTGTGTTTCAAAAGGAAGAACTGCCGCAAAAGCATAAATATCAGCTGAAAGCAATACGGCACATAAAACAACACTTATGACCTTAAAAAGAAGCTTTTTCTTTGACACAACCGCACCTCCGATTCGACGAATTTTAAATACAAAGATATTATAACAAAAATATAAACAAAGTCAAGTAAATTGTATATGAAATATATGTAAACACAGAAAATTTATGTCAAAAATTCATATACGGTCTCAGATACATATTTTTCTCCTGCTTTATATAAGCATGCGGGGAAAGAGGGATTGTGAGGAGTGTCGGGATAAAACTGTGTTTCAAGACAGAATCCGCTTCTTTTCTGCATGGGACAACCGCCTTTTCCGGGAATACCCTTCAAAAAATTACCTGCATAGAACTGAACACCGGGTAATGTTGTATAAACATTCATTTCAATTCCGCTGATATCACCTTTTGCAGTTGCTATTTTTTTAAGCGAACCGTCCCAGCCGTTTATGCAGAAATTGTGGTCATATCCGCCCGTATACTGAAGCTGGATATGGGAATCATCAATGTCTGTTCCGATAACTCTTTCCGCTCTGAAGTCAAATGCAGTACCTTCAACTGCAATATTTCTTCCCGTGGGAATACTGTTCACATCAACCTCTGTTATGCTGTCAGCATCAATTACAAGTGTATGAGAAAGTATATCACCGTTATCATAACCGTTAAGATTGAAATAGGCATGGTTTGTAAAATTAAGATATGTGTCCTTATCCGATACAGCCTCATACTTTATATGGAGCTTATTATCGTCACTGAGTCTGTAAATAACCTTAACTTCCTTTTCACCGGGGAAGCCGTGACTGCCGTCAGCCTGAACATAAGACATTTCAATGCTGTCAGAATCGGTAACAATGGCTTTCCACAAAGAAAGACCGAGCTCTCCGCCCGAATGAAGACAGGTTATCCCCTTTTCATTTGCGGTGAGCTTATAGTTTACCCCGTTTATATCAATTGATGCATTGCCGATACGGTTACATACAGGGCCTACAACAACCCCCTGATAATCGGTAAGCTCAAGACAATCCTTTACCGAATCAAAGCAAAGAAGCACATCTCTTGATTCACCGTTTTTATCCTTCATAACAAATGAACGAAGAGTGGCACCAAGTGTGAGAATATGAGCTTCGCACTCAGAAGAATTGGTAATAATATATTCAAATACCTCTCTGCCATCAGGCATATTACCGAAAAGTACGCGTTCAACAGACATAAACAATGCTCCTTACGTTTTATTTCAAAGCAATATTTTAATATAATGTGCAATAAATGTCAAGCAAAACACCTGCATAAGCCGATGTGAATTATATGTGTGAATTTTTATGCATAACATTATGACAGAATATTCATTTTGTTTATAATCACTTTATTTTGTTCAAGAAAAAGTTACATCATTTTCCAAAGAATTCTACTTGACTATATATTTTATATGCGATATACTTTCATTATAATAATTAAGGTGGGCAATTATGAGCTTTATTGAACTTGAATCAGTTTACAAAAAATATCAGATGGGTGAAGTCACCATAAATGCACTTGACGGTGTTTCCTTTTCCGTTGAGGAGGGAGAGCTTTGTATGGTCGTAGGCCCCAGCGGAGCAGGTAAGACTACCGTTCTTAATATTCTCGGCGGAATTGATGATTGTGACGACGGAAAAATACGTGTCGGCGGCGATCTTATAAATCAATTCAACGAAAAAAGAATGGCAACATACCGCCGTCACGATGTAGGTTTTGTTTTCCAGTTTTATAATCTTGTACCTAATCTTACGGCTCTTGAAAATGTTGAGCTTGCTTCACAGATAAGCAACAAAGCACTCAATCCTGCAAGAGTTCTTGAAAGAGTGGGGCTTGCAGAAAGAATGAATAATTTCCCGTCTCAGCTTTCGGGCGGTGAACAGCAAAGAGTTTCCATTGCAAGAGCACTTGCAAAGAATCCGAAGCTGCTGCTTTGTGACGAGCCTACCGGAGCACTTGACTATAACACCGGCAAGCAGATTCTGGGACTTTTACAGGAAACAAGCAGAGAAACGGGAATGACCGTGATAATTATCACGCACAACACGGCACTTACTCCCATGGCAGACAGAGTTATTACAATGAAAAACGGAAGAGTTCACAGAATTGCCGTAAACGACAACCCCCTTCCTGTTGACAGGATAGAATGGTAAGGAGGTTATTCTTTGTCAAAAGCACTTATTAAAGATACTCTGCGGACAATAAAAAGAAATTTCAGCAGATATATATCCATAATGCTTATAATTGCTCTCGGAACAGCATTTTTCGTGGGCATTAAGGCTACTGCACCGGATATGTTTGCTACCGCAGAAAAGTATTTTACAGACTATAATTTAACAGATATACGTATTCAGTCCGCAGCAGGTCTTACGGACAGCGATGTAGCTGAAATAAAAAAGCTGGACGGCGTACAATACGCTGAGGGACAGAAATTCGTTGATGCACTTATCCGCGTAAACGGTGAAATTGAAGCAGATATTGACGGCACACAGATAAGCACCCGTGCATATTCAATTTCCCCCGAACACATTTCCGATTTCCTCAACGGTATAAACGATGGTTCTTTTATAAACAGACCCGAGCTTATTGAAGGAAAATATCCGACCTCGGCAAGTGAATGCCTTGTTGATGCAAGCACGCTTTCAACACCCGACAGTTTTAAGATAGGCAACACGATTACCCTTGAAACTGAAAACGGGACAACCCCCACAGAGCTTTCTGTTGCAACGTACACAATTGTCGGAATTATCCGTTCGCCTTATTATATTTCCTTTGAAAGAGGTAATACAAGCATCGGAAGCGGTAAGGTTGGCACATTTATTATAATTCCCGAAGAAGCCTTTACATCGGATTATTATTCCGAAATATATGTCAATGTTCAGGGGGCTGATTATTTTGAGCCCTACTCCGATGAGTATTTTGAATACATCTCCCCTGTTGTTGAAAATATCAAGGCTATTTCGAAAAACCGGATAAAAATAAGAGTTGCAGAGCTTCGTCCCGAGCTTCAGAACAAAATCGCAGAAGGTGAAGCTACGATCAAAAACAGCTCTTCCGAGGTAACTGAACAGCTTAAGGAGCTTGATGAAACCATAGCACAGCTTGAGGAGCTCGTTGCAAACGGTCAGACGATACTTGCCGACGCACAGAAGGAATTTGACGAAAAATTTGCAGAAGCTGAGGGCACGCTCAGCAACAATACCGCAGAATATTATGCTGCAATTCAGGCATATTCGGAAAAAGAACAGCTTTATCAGCAAAATGTAGAGCTCTATAATGAGCAGCAGCTGAAGCATACACAGGCAAAGGATCTGTACGATTCATCATATACGCAGTATCTCAACAGTCAAAACGCTATAGAATCGGCAAAGCAAACAATCGAAACCACCAAAAGCCTTATTTCGGCAGCAGAATCTACAGTAACGAAGCTGGGTGATGTGCAGACGAACGCATATTCACAGGAACAGATACAATCTATTATCAATATGATGCAGATAACCTATCCTGAGCTTTATAATGCTGTCAAAGCCCTTACTACTCAGGGACTTGCAACTGAAATTGCGGCAAATCTTCAGCCTTATCTTGATACACAGAAATCAAATCTTGCAAAGCAGGAAAAAGAGCTTAATGAAAAAGAAGCCGCTCTTAACGAATTGGGCGATTTGCTTCAAGCAAAGGAAAAAGAGCTCACAGATGCAACACTTGCTCTTGCAACCGCAAAAACTCAATTGGATACAGCTTCTAAGGAGCTTCAGTCCGCAAGTGCACAATTGACCGCATACGGCTATAATATTTCAAGCGGAAATCTTCAGCTTCAGATAGAAAAAATTCAGGCTGAATCAAAGCTCAACGAGTTAAAGAATCAGGTAAATGCCGCTCCGCAGAATCTTGAAATTGCTAAAGCAAAACGGGCAGAAGCGGAAAGCCTGCTTGATTCGGGACTTATAGCAGCACAAAAGCAGGTTGACGATGCAAAAAACCTACTTGAAAAGCTTGACACTCTTACATGGAGTGTAACCGACAGAAACGGAATTCCGGGCTACAGCAGCTACGGGCAGTCCGTAAAAAATATTGAAGTCCTTTCAAATATTTTCCCTATCTTCTTCTTTATAATAGCGTCAATGATATGCCTTACAACGCTTACGAGACTTATTGAAGAAGACAGAGTTCTTATAGGCACATATAAGGCTCTCGGATATACAAAGCTTTCCATTGTAGCAAAATATGTCATTTATTCATTAAGTGCCTGCATATTCGGTACCGTGCTCGGAATCAGCATTGCAATATTCTTGTTCCCATGGGCCATAAATTCCGCATATTCCGTTATGTATTCACTCCCCGACCTTATATTTGTGTTCCCCTTCGGATATTCGGCATTGAGCCTTCTTATTTCTCTCACCTGTACTGCAGTTGTAACGGCACTCGCACTTTACAAGGTGCTTCTGACAAGCCCTGCAATTCTTATGCGTCCCAAGACACCTAAGGGCGGAAAACGTATACTTCTTGAAAAAGCAACATTCATCTGGAACAGACTCAACTTCACCGCAAAGGTCACTGCAAGAAATCTGTTCCGCAACAAGCAGAGATTTACAATGACACTTTTCGGCATTGCAGGCTGTACGGCACTTCTTATTGCAAGCCTTGGTATGTATAATTCCATAAGTGCAATTCTTACAAAGCAATACGGAAATGATGCAATTTCAAGGTATGATTTTCAGATAGTTTTCACTGAAGCACAGACAACAGAAACTCATTCATACGAATACAACAAGGCCTTGTCCGATGCACGCATCGGCTCATTGATGCTCACCTCAATGAAGGCTATGACAGCCGGCAGTGAAAGAAGCAGTAAGGAGCTTGAAGTATATACTCTTGTTCCCGAAGATCCCGCAAGCCTTAACCTATATATTGACTTAAGAAGCCGTATAGGAAACGAAAGCTTCGTTCTTGATGACTCAGGTGCAATCATCACAGAAAAACTGGCAAAAGACACAAAAACCGATGTCGGCGAGGATATTCTGTTTACAGACAGCGACGGCAACACTTATTCGGTTACCGTCAGTGCTATAGCTGAAAATTATACATTCCACTATATTTATATGACAGAGGCAACATACAAAGCGGCAACAGGCAAAGCTCCCGAATACTATTATGCAATCGGCGATCTTTCCTCTGCCTATGACGATGTTGACGAGGAAACCCTCTCCAATACAAAGGGACTTATCAGCACCGACCTTATGAAGACCTCGGGAATCACAGCGATAGCCTTCACAAGTGACACTACAGAAAGCATTTCACAGATTACCGATGCCCTTTCAGTCGTTATTCTTGTTTTCTTTATTTCGGCACTTATTCTTGCTTTTGTTGTTCTTTATAATCTGTCAAACATCAACATCATCGAAAGAACAAGAGAAATTGCAACGCTTAAGGTTCTCGGCTTCTATGATAATGAGGTCAGCAGCTATATCTACCGAGAAAACATATTCATTTCTGTTTTCGGTATGATTCTTGGTATTATTTTAGGTATTCTTCTGCACTTACTTCTCATATCATTTACAGCTATCGACACCGTTATGTACGGTCAAAGCATCGCATGGTACAGCTTCATTGCGGCAATTCTCATAACCTGCCTTATTATTGTCACCGTAAACCTGTTGCTTCACAAAAAGCTTAAAAAGGTCGATATGGTTCTTTCACTCAAGTCAGTTGAATAACAAAAACACCTTGATTTGCGGAAAAATCAAGGTGTTTTTTCTTTGGTAATAACTGTCAGACAATAATCTTCAAAAATTTCATTACAGCAGTTTTTTTCATTAAAAGAGAAGCTTTTTATGTTATCTGTAATTCCTTCCCCTGTCAGCTTTACAAATGCTTCCTTATAGGTCCAGACCTTAAAAAAGCGTTCAAGCACTTCCCTGCTGTTTATTATCCCATCGGGAATTTTGTCATCGTTAAAGACATATTCAATATCCTTTCGGGTTAATATATGTCTTGCTACTGCTGACCTGACAGGTCGTATCATTTCGACATCAATACCTATATCACAGCTCTTGTTTACAGCAACAGCAACATACTTTCCCGAATGGCTTACGCTGAATTTATATTCAGCGTTTTCAAGATAAGGCTTACCCTTGCTTTCGAGCCCGAAAACAAGCTTTTCAGGAGCAGTACCCGTCTTTTCTGACAATACCTTTCTTAAAATCATATCCGCAGCAATGCAAAGCTTCTTGTCTGATTCATTTTTCAGACTGTCGCACTTTTGCCGTCTGCCTTCGGACATAACAAAATAAGCCGCACCGAGTTCGCTGCGGCTTATTTTTTCTATATCGACTTTATAAATTTCTGTGGAACTCACTTTATCAGTCCATATATTTTTCAATAACTCTGATTGCATCTGCTACTGTTTCAAGTCCCATAGCTTCCTTATCGGGAATTTCAACATCAAATTCTTCCTCAATATCAACAGCAAGATTTACAAGCTCAAGGGAGTTAAGTCCCAGATCCTTGCGGATATTGGTCTCAAGTGTGATGTCCTTGGGATCCATATCAACAAATTCACAAATTATCTCTTTTATTTTATCAAGCATTTTTTCTTCCTCCAATAGAAAAAATTATTTGTTTTCCAAAGCAGCATAATAACGGTCAATTACCTTACTGCGTATTACCTTTCTTGTAGAGTTGATTTCAAACTCTGTCGTGGTCACATAAGTATCCTGAATACGCTTATAAACGGTCAGCTCCTTATTTGCTTCAAGGATATCCTTTTCGACCATTGCCTTGATTTCTTCTTCGCTCTTGTTTTCCACATCTTCAGGACTTACATAGAACGCACCTGCAATGATCTTCTGCTTTCTTCCGCCGATTTCTTTTTCAGCCTCAAAAACAACAACATCGTGAAGGTACTCAATAGCTTCCATATAGTAGCTTTCTACTTCTTCGGGGAAAACATTCTTTCCGTTATCAAGAATAATAAGATTTTTCTTTCTTCCGACAACATAGAGTCTGCCTTCTTCGTCGGTTCTTCCGTAGTCACCCGTTTTGAACCAACCGTCCTCAAAGGACGCTGCAGTTGCAGCCTCATCCTTATAGTAGCCTCTTGTAACATTTTCGCCCTTTATCCAAATTTCACCTACGCCCTTGTCATCAGGTTCATTTATCTTGAATTTAGCCTTGGGGAACGGGAAGCCTGCACAATCGGGGCGTTCACCTGCTTCAAGGTTAAGGGTAACCGTGGGCGACGATTCTGTAAGGCCGTAGCCGTTATAAATTCTGAAACCGAAGTCGCTGAGACACTTTATGTATTCAACTCTTGTGGGAGCACCGCCACAGGACATTGTGGGGAATTTTCCGCCGAATTTATCTGCGATAGTCTTAAAAAGCACGGGGCGAAGGTCGATTCCGACCTTTCTGAGAGCGTTACTTACCTTAAGAAGCTTTCTGAGTATTTCTGCTCTGCCTGTCTGTTCGGCAGTTCTCCAGATGGTTGTGTAAATAGTATCAATAACAAGGGGTACAATAGCCATAGCATCAGGCTTGAAACGCTGAACATTACTCATAAAATTCTTCAGGGAATCATTTATATAAACAGTAGCATTCATATAAAGAGCTGTAAAGATATTACAGCTAAGCTCATACACATGATTCATGGGAAGAAGTGAAATTGAGCTGTATTCGGTTGCTATGGTTTCAAGAACACCGTCTGCATTCTGTGCAAAGTTTCCGTGAGAAAGCATAACACCCTTATTGGCTCCGGTTGTACCCGAGGTAAATACGATAGCTGCAAGGTCATCCTTTTCAATCTTATGCTCAATATAGCTTTTATCGCCTGATTTAATAAGTGCTTTACCTTTTTCAATAAGCTCCTCTATAAAAAGGATATCACCGTCAAGCTTCCTGTTTGTGCAGATTGCAGTCTTGCATCTTGCATCGTGTTCAAGATGATACTTTGCAGTTTCCTTATATGCACGGGAGAAGAATATTCCCTCAACATCTGCTTTTGTAAAAAGGTTGCTGATATCAGCATCGGAAAGCTCCTTATCAACGGGAACAGCAACACCGCCGCCGCAAACGATTGCGAAAAAAGAAACTACCCAATAATATGAATTTTCGCTGAGAATTCCGAGATGCTTGCCCATAAGCCCCATATCCTTAAGAGCTGTACCGAGCGAGAAAACATCTTCACGGAATTTTCTGACAGAATGCTCAATTACCTGATTTTTTTTCTTTTCGACCATACAAATATTATCGCCGTATATCTCAATACGCTCGATAAGCATCTTAAGAGTCAGAAGCTCACCGCTTGTATGAACGATATTTCGCTGTTTATCAAGAATTTTTCTTTCCTTTGCTGTCATTTTGAACACCTCAAAAATTTATTTATCAAGACTGTCAAGAAGCTCTCCTATTGTAATGTCGGGATTATCAATACCCATTTCTATTATCTTAACAGTATTATTATGTAATGCTTCAAGATTCTCAGGTGTGATAAGCTTTTCTCTGTACATATAATGAAGAGCAATTGTTTCACTCTGCGGATCGGGATAGCATATTGCATAAAGGGGGCTGAAATATCTTCCGAGGTTATAGGTCTTGAAGTCGAACTTAAAGTCCTTGAACTCGGTAACGGGAATGGGAAGCCAGGAGAACATAAGAGAAGCAGGTCCCTGAACAAGAGAATAATTATAAATATCTCTAAACTGATCACGTGCTACCGTGTAAGGGTAAGTCAGATGACGGTAAAGTGAGGTTCTTGTACGAAGAAATTCGTCAAGTGCCTCGGTGAATGTCATATTCTCTTCAATTCTTGTAAGCACCTGAATGGGCTGTGCCATACAGCCGCCTGTTCTCATATCCTTATATGTGACTCTCTTACTGCACATAAGCAGCTGCATACCAAAAGGATCTCTTCCGTTAAGCCAAGAAAGATGTGTTCTCATAGAAAGAAGCATAAGGCTTTCGGGAGCAACGGAACGGTCTTTACAGAATTCAAGAATTCTTCCTGAAAGCTCCTTATCCACATTCATCTGTATAACGGCTGCCTTGTCAAGAAGAGGACTGTAAGCAGATGGAACCTTAAGGTCAGGGTTCTTCTTCTTTTTACGCTCTTTTTCAAGAAAAGCAGGTCCGTGAACACCGCTGTAAGTGGGTTCGCCGCAGCTTCTGAAATATTCATCATAGAACTTCTTGCCCTTCTCAAACCGTGCCTCATTTGCACATCTTTCGTGCTCTTTTATAATATAATCTTCGTATTTAAGAAGAGGTGCAGGAAGCTCTTCACCTAACTTCAGTGCCTTATATATTGCAAGCAGATCGAGATAGAAAACGAGAATACCCATAGCATCCATCGCCATATGGCTTGCATTGAGATATATTCCTTTATAGCCGTTGAAGGAATTAAAGAAATAAATTCTGTAGCACTCATCCTTCATAAATCTTACGGGCGTCTGTGCATCCTTTGTAAAGAACTTGTTCTGTTCATCTTCGGTTTTGAAGGAAAGCACCTTAACGGAATCCAGCTTAAAGCTTTCAAGGAAGTACTGAACAATTTTCTTTCCTTCCTTCTTAAAACGGAGACGCATTGAGTCATTTCGCTCGATTTCGATATTGAGTGCTTTTGTAAGAGTGTTGAAATCAATATCCATATCGACCATAAACGATGTGGGAATCTGAATAATCTGCTTATGGAAGGTATACTTCTGCATCAGATACATCGTATCCTGAGAGGGAATAAGGTCATAAAAATTACTCATGGAAATTACCTCTTTTTAATCAAAATTCAACATTCTAATTTTAGCACAAGCCACTTTTTCTTGCAATACGCAAAAGCAGATATTTTGTTCGAAATTATACATATTTCCAATAATTGATGCTTATTTTTCTATTTAATCGACACATTGTATAACATATACCACAGTATTGTTAAAATCATATTAACATTCTGTTTGTTTAAGAAAAAAATGTAAAAGCCCTGCGTTCGCAAAAACGACGCAGAGCTCTGACGGCTTTTAATACTTATTCAATACCGAGAACCTTATATCCCTGTGCAGTAACGGCTTCGGCAAGAACTGCATTATCTACGGGAGCCGACATAGTAAGTACGGCTGTTCCGTTTTCGTGGCTGACAATTGCTTCTGTGACCCCATCAAGAGCATCAAGAGTTTGTTTTACTCTTGCTTCACAGTGCTTACACATCATACCCTCAATTTTCATAGTTTTAGTCATAGCTTTTTCCTCCTTAATAACAGCTTTTTTTATCTTTCGGTCGTGCTTTGACGA
>CAYTRD010000023.1:0-28010 GCA_964440255.1 uncultured Ruminococcus sp.
TGCCCGTAGGGCAATATCACTCATAGCGTAGCTATGAATATCACTATCATAATTTGTAGGGCATCCGCCCTACAAATTATGATTTATGCTTGTATTTAAAATATTTTATGGTATTTTATATATAAGGGGTGGTTTTATGTATGATGTTGAGAATAAAAAACTGCACTTCAATTCAGACGGGAAGTTCAGAATTTTGATGATATCGGATTTTCATGCAGGCTCACGCCGTAAGGGCTTTGAGGACGGAAATCCCTACAGCCCCAAGGTAAAAGAGGCTATTGAGGCACTGGTTTCGGAAACAAATCCCGATTTTGTTATGGTAGGAGGCGACCAATGTATAGGTCATTCTCCCGAATATCTTTATAACGCATTTACGGATATAATGTCCCCCGTGTTGGAAAGAAACATTCCCTGGGCACATGTTTACGGCAATCATGACCGTGAAATGGCTATGACTACCGATGAACAGCAGAAGATTTATGAAACCGTTCCGCACTGTTTTTCCAAAAGAGGTCCCGAGGATATTTTCGGCGTATGTAACTATGTTATACCCATATACGGGAAAGACGGTGAAAAAATAGCTTATAATTTGTTTTCTCTTGATTCAAACAGGGAAATTTCCGATTACATAGAGCAGTTCGGAATAAAGGAAGAGGATAACAATATCCGTCTGCCCTTTGCCTTCGGTTCAGGAAGTGTTCAGGCTATGCCCTTTTTTCAGCAGGTTATGTGGTATTATAATACCTCCCGTGATATGGAAAAGGAAAACGGCTCAAAAATTCCTGCCCTTATGTTTATGCACAATCCCATAATTGAATATAATCTTATTTTTCGCAATCCCGAGGAATGTGATATGTACGGTGAAAAGCGTGAAGCCGTGTGCTGCTCGGAGCTCAACTCCGGTCTTTTTATGGCTTGTCTTGAACGAGGCGATGTGAAGGGAATTTTCTGCGGTCATGAGCATATGAATGCATATCACGGAAAATACTGCGGTATCATACTCGGTTATGATTCCTGTGTCGGCTATGATATGTCAGCCCACGATGATGTAAGAGGCGGAAGAGTTATTGACATTTCCGAGGACGGCACACTTGAAACAAAGCACATCAAGCTTATGGCAATTATGGGCGATAAGGCTTTAAGGCGTCCCGATCTCTTTGAGGGCGGTCTTAATTACTTTATAAGAAATACACATCTTTAAGGAGAACGGTTATGGATAAGATCATTTCTTTCTTTATGGCACTTTTTATGTTTTTCCCCTCATATCTCTTAAGCTTTTTACCCTGTAATATTGACGAAAGCTTTGATATTCCCGTTACGGAAAATGCAATCTGTGTAAACGGGGAGGAGGCAGAGTATACGCTGACAAAGGAAAACGGAGTATATAAATATTCCTTCACAGAACAGAAAACGGATATATTTAATTACTTCGGTATTAAATATTCCTCGGATGCCTTTATGAAGGGCATTATTACCTACGGCGGTAAGGAAGACGGAATCACAGAAGAGTTTTTTCTGGAACCCGCCCAAAACGGTGAGTTTTTCAGCCTTATTGACGGATATCTTGAAAAAACAAAAATGAATAAGCTTGCTTCTCTTGAATTTTATCCTCTCGATAAGGAAGAAGCCGAATTTGAGCTTTTCGGTGTTGGTCTTTTTAACCGTGAGGTTCTTGATGCCGAAATATATATTGAAAATGATGAGCATAAGCTCGGCGTTGATCTCAACTGGGGCGGTGCTTTAAGTTATCTTGAAGACAAAAACTCTGATGTTGAAGCTGTTATCGTTGACGGAAAAACAAAGGTTGATTCAAATGCCTCCGAGCGTTACGGTGTCAGAGCAAAAAATAAAAATGTAAATCTCATAAATGCAGCCGACACGGGAAGACTTGTTCAGCAATCCTATTACGGAACGGGTGACTGTGAACAGTACACCGGCGGTGTGTTTATGGATAATAAGTGGAATTACAATCCCGTACAGGGCGGAAATCAGTATAATGATGCTGCGAAAATCGTGGATGTGAGAATAACCGACGAAAGCATTTATATCAAATGCCGTCCTCTCGACTGGGCAAAAGAAAAGGAATATATAACTCCTTCTTATATGGAAGCCACATATTCATTGTCAAAAGGACTTGTAAAGGCTCAGTGTCGTTTTGTTGATTTCTCGGGTTATCCCGATACTGTTACAACTCAGGAATGTCCCGCATTCTATTGCGTAGAGCCCCTTAACCGTTTTGTTTATTATTCGGGAAATGCTCCCTGGACAAACGACAGCACGCTTTCATATGAAAATGACCTTATTTTCTGGCCCGATGCAGGCTATCCTAATTTCAATGCCACTGAAAACTGGGCAGCATTCATAGGTGAATTTGACGACAGCTTCGGTATCGGTCTTTATGTTCCGAATGAAGCCTCCTTCCTTGCAGGTGTGTACTCAAGAGGCAACTGCACCACGGCAGACCCTGCAACAGAAGGTCCCACATCATATATAGCTGCAGTTGAATTATATGAATTCAAGAGCTTCAACCCCACATCATATGAATTCTATCTTTCAACAGGCACAACTGCGGAGATCAGAGATAATTTCAGTACGATAGCGGGTTAAAATTATGAGTATTTATAAAATAAGATACGGCACCCCCGAAGACTTCCCGAGGGAAAATGGTATGCTTTTATACAGGTGAGGAAAAAGCGGTATATTCATTTACGAAAGCAACAAAGGGAAAACAGGCAAACGATATAACATAATATAAAAAACAAGAGGAATTTTCAAAAGAAAATATCACGCTGACTTTAGTCGGCATATCACTTGACAGACAAAAAGAAAGAGAAGACTCGTTACCCAAACGAATCTTCTCTTTTCTGTTGTTAGTGGGTTTGGGCTACTGCCGGGCTGCATTTGTGCGTACAAATGCGATGCCGGTTCTTAACAATAATTTGAACAGCCTTAAATTCTCCGTTAAGAACATCACGGAATGAACAGTCCCTTGTTTTTTTTACATTATAGGAAATTCCTTCCTATAATGTAAAAAGATTATATGTCCCTGAGAACGGAAAGCAAGCTTTCCTGGTCGATGGACTATTCGAAAACGGTCGCCTGAGTCTCGGCGAAGCCGTTTTCTTGTAGGAAATTGCTCGCGATGTGAGCAATTTGCATATATCAAAAAACACCGATTCCCCCAAGATTGAGAGCAGATGTAATTACCTGAGATGCACACAATAAATCTGATAATCCGTGGGCGACATTCCCTGCAAAACATAATTTTTTAAGGAGATATCGGGAGATGTGAAATGTTTTCAGCAATCAAGCCTTGCGGACATTTTGTGAAAATCTTAAAAAAGTGTTGACAAACAAACTGTATTATAGTTATAATACAGTTGTAAAGTGTATTATGCGTGTAATACAGTAAAGGAGGTCGATTTAAATGATTTCGTTTGACGGTTTTTCTCCGGACGGAATACTTCCCATTTATTTGCAGATCATATTATTCATTAAAAGAGGTCTTATTGCCGGAGCTGTGGCAAACGGTGACGAGCTTCCTTCAAGAAGAGTTCTGTCGGCTCTTTTAGGGGTAAATCCCAACACGGTGCAGAAAGCATTTGCACTTTTAGAGGAGCAGGGACTTATTTCTTCCCGAGCGGGGGCAAAAAGTGTTATTTCGGTGACGGAAGAAGCAATTGAAAAGATTAAAGAAGAGCTTTTGTTAACCGATATTAGAAGCATAACCTCGGCACTGAAGCAGATGGGACTATCCCGTGAAGAGGCTTCAAGGCTTATTGATGAAAATTGGGATTGAGGTGAGAGTATGAAAAAATATTTATCGGTGTTTACTGTTACTGCAAGGGAAAGCATATACAGAATTTCCTTTTTGTGGCTTGCTTCCGCTGTTTTACAGACTGTCGTATTTTATAAGGAAATGCTTTCCGACCATGTGCAGGAAACAAGGCTTATTTCAGAAGCATTCAGCACCTATTCCGACAAAATATGTGTACCTCTTATTTTCGCTCTGACCCTGCTTCTTACCGGAATTCTTCTTATGAAAACGGGAATGGAGTTCAGCGTGAAAACGGGCTACACCTTAAGACGGCTTCGGGTAACGGAAAAGCAGATTTATGTTATTCAGTCCGTTTATAACGGCATTATGATTTTTATGCTTTTTCTTTTTGAAACCGGACTTTGCTTTATGCTTGTAAATTGGGGAACAAAGCTGATTGAGCCCGAGCTTATTACAAATCAGACGGTGTATCTGACCTTTTATTCCGCAGACTTCGTGCAGGGCATTTTTGCAGGCAGAGATATTTTAAGAGTAATAAGAAATATTTTCATAATAATTTCTCTCAGTTTTAACCTTGCTGCATTTCCGTATCTCTGGCGCAGAGGCAAAAAGTATATTTTGGGGATTCTGCTTCTTGCTGCAGCATCGTTCCTTTTCTGGTCGTCTTTTGATATGACTTACAAAACGGAGGATATAGGAATTTTCTTTACGGCAGTGGGTATGCTGCTTGTTGCAGTCGGTATGATACATTCAAGGAGGGAAGAGTATGACACATAAGCTAAGTAAATTAGTGCCTGTGGGCATTAACGCAAAACCTGTCTTGATGCTTTCAATTGCAGGAATTGTTTTGTGTTCATTGATTTCTTTTTCGCAGTTTTATACAAAATTGATGAATAGCCTTAACGAAATTTCCCGATTTGATGATTCAGGCAATCGTGTGTTCTCGCAATATGCAAAAATGGATACTTTTGCATCAATTAATTCTAATTTTTATGTTTTCAGAATCTTCTTTTTGTGTTTTGTGCTTTTTGCTGTTTATTGTTTTTTGTATCACTTTATCGGCTCGAAAAGCCTCTATACTATGAGAAGGCTTAAAAATCCCCTTGAGCTTTATTTAAGATGTCTTGCCGTTTCCGTTATATTTATACTGTTGGGAGTTGCTCTTATTTACCTTTTGAATTTCATCTGTATTAAAATTTATCTTTCGGCTGTACCTGAAGAAAGTCTGCACCCCTTATGGGACAAGGATATATGGAGGGATTTGTTATGATTAAAATAGAAGGACTTACAAAAAAATACGGCAAGAAGCTTGCCCTTGATAGTGTTTCTCTTGAGCTTCCCCGCGGTGAGATCGTTGGCCTTTTCGGGGAAAACGGTGCAGGAAAAACCACACTTATGAAAAGTATTTTCGGCTTTATTCCCCATAAGGGAGAAATTACCCTTGACGGGGAGAAAATAAACCACAAGAATATTGAAAAGCTATCCTTTGCGACCTGCGAGCATTCATTTTTTCCGGCTCTTACCCCTATGGCACACCTTGATTTTTACAGGGAGCATTTCCCCTTATTTAACGAAAAGAGATTTTCGGGGCTTATGGAATTTTTTGAGCTTCCGAAAAACAGACCTCTTCGCACATTTTCCGCAGGTCAGAAGAATCAGTTTGAGGTGATTCTTGCACTTTCACAAGGAGCTGATTACATCTTTATGGATGAGCCCTTTGCAGGAAACGATGTTTTCAACCGAGAGGATTTTTATAAGGTGCTGTCGGGCATCTTAAATGAAAACGAAACCGTGATTCTCTCTACACATCTTATTGAAGAAGTATCGGACTTTATCGGTCGGGCAATTCTTATTCGTGAGGGTGAAATTATAGGGGACAAAAAGGCAGAGGAGCTTGAAAATGAGGGCAAAACTCTTATGTCTTATATCAAGGAAACTTATCACTACCGCCCCGACAGAGTAGGAAGGGCACTTTCGGACATTATGGGCGAGGAGGTGTGACTATGAAGAGAGTTTTGTGCTTTCTTTTAGTTCTTGTGGTTCTTAGCACTTCTCTTGTTGCAGTTACGGGCTACTCTCTTATTAAAGAGAGTGATAATGTCACATTTACAGTTATTGATGAGTGGGGTGACAGAAGATATATTGAAGGGGTAACCGCCGAAATGCAGTTTACCCATAACTACCGCCTTAATTGGAATGTGGAGTTTTCTCCCCTCGGAGAAGCCAAAACAGAATATTGGTATAATAACCTTTCAACAAATATGGGGGAGAGCTATGCGTATTACGGCATCTGTAACACAAGCTACGGTTTGCTTGATATGAAAAATGACAATGAGAAGCTGAAAGCTGATTTTGAGAATCTGAAAAATGAACTTAAAAATCCCGGTGATATAAGGCGATTTTCTTTAAAATTAAAGGACTATTATGACTATTATCCCGTAAATTTTGATTTTACTCTCGGAGAAATGTCCGTTTCGTGGAATACTTCAATAGGCTTTGACGATGTGGGCAGCTACAGCTATTCCGGTATTACTCCCTCAAGGGGAAAGGGCTTGCTTGAAGCTCTTAACCGCTATCTTAAAATCCCCGTACACGAAGAAGATGTCCGTGAAATTAAAATACACAGAGGTGATTACGCTTTTTCGTATTCATGTTCTTATTCCGGCAGCTTTGACTTTGAATTTTATAATGTCGTATTTTCCGATAATCTTTATTTTACATTCAACAATGAAATTACAAAAAGTGAAGAAGCAAAAAGGACACTTGTCGATACCTCTCAGATTCCCGGCGGCTACGGTATATATTCCATACCTTACGAAGAAAATGACATAAAGTATGAGGAAATAAAAACCGTTTACAGTATTCCGTCTGATGCTACCGTTGAAGCATTATTCTGTGACGAGGAAAGAAACGAGCTGTATCTGACATTACACGAAAATGACAAGTATGTTCTTCATATTATTGATGCAGAAGCTATGACGGATAAAACGGTAATTGAGCTTTTTGATTTCCATTTTGAGGAATATGTAAGAGTAGTACAAAATGAGGACTTTTTTGTGTTTATGAAAAATGATGTCGATTTCATTGTTGTTGAAAGAACGGCAGAAGGAAAATATGAATCTGCTCTTACGGGTACAATGCCTCCCGAAACAGTAGCTGAGAGAAATTACTTTTCATATTACAGTTGGTTCGGCTTTGACGGAGAAAGGCTTGTTGTGCTGGTTATTGAAAATGCCGGTTATGAAGAGCAGAGTAATATGACCATCCTGCCCGATATTATGGTGCTTACAGAGGACGGTCTTACCTATTACTGTAAATGGATATGTTCTCTCAGCACTCCTGTAAGCAATTGGGGATCACAATTTGTTTACAGGAGCGGAGCTTGTAAAGTTATGGTTGAATAAAAAATCGGGGGCGGTTTTGCCCCCGTAATTTCATTTTGTTATTCTTATAACCGTTACGCTGTACATAGGAATAGAGTAATTGAACTGTGAAGAGATTCCCTCGAGTGTGAATTCTTCGATCTTGCAATCCTCTTCCATACCTAAAATATTGTCGTTGTTAAGGTCTGTGCCTCTTAACTGCTGAACAGTTGCGGTATCCGAAGCTTCTGTCTCTCCGAGATCAACTGCAACCACCTTTGTTTCACCTGTGATATTTACAAGCTTTACAATGATATCGCCTGTTTCGTCGGTGCTGACAACGGTATAAGCTTCTGCATATGCATCGTTTCCAAGGTCACATTCAAACTGAAGCTCGCCGTCAATATATCCCTTTACATATGTGCCCGATACCTCAAGCTTTATTTCATATGTCTTTCCTGTTTCAACGGTAAAATCAGTATTTGTTGCAAGAATTTCAGTTTTTGAATTGTTTTCAATCTTCTGAACAACGCTTCTTGTGTTACCCCAGCCGCCGATATTCCAGAAATAATTGTTTTCTGTATCTTTCACGCCGAAGTGAATAAGGAAGCCCTCGTCACCGCCTGTCTTTGTGGCATCAAGAGTATAGGTGTAATCAGTCCAAGTGTCATCGCCGAAATATGCAACGCTTCCCGTGTTGGTATATTCCATCCATGTGCTTGTCTGCTGAAGCCTTCCGTCCTTGATTTTCCATTCTCCGTCTGTGGGAGTTTCCCAGTTCCAGCACATATTCATTATGCTGAAATTGTCCTTACCGAGAACATCTCCTGTTTTGTTATCGGTTACCTTGATATTGTCAAATTCGGCTGATGTGTACCATGTGCCCACACCCACCTTACCTGTAATGGGTGCTTCTTCAATTTCTGCCCCTGAAAGCTTATGCTCAAGCACGGCAGTACCCTGATTTACGGAGAAGAGCTTCTGTGCATAGTAGCTTATAGAGCCTGTTACCTGATGATTGTTAAACCATATAAGGTCGGGTGACCAATGTGTTGCGGTGAGATTGCCGAAAAGGGGAGCGTATGCTGCCATTGTTACGATATCGCCGTTCCTTTCAAGACCTGTCATATATGCGGCTTCTGCAAGTGCTGCTTCAAGGCGGTTGCTTCTTGCTGCATATTCTCCCAGAAATACATTGATTCCGCCGCCGTATATTGAATCGGTCATACCCTCAAATGTACGCTTGTAGTTATCCTCATCATAGTAATCGGCGTTTTTGAAGAACCAGATGGGATCGTTATAATAATGCTGATCGGTAGCACCTGCAAAATCAAGAGCATTTTCACTTCCCATTTCCTCAAGCTCATTCTTTGCATATTCATAAGAGGGAAGATACTGTGTACCGCTTGTGCCGTCGTCGGTGCCTGCTGAGTAGATAAGCTCAAGTCCTTCATAAAGCTCCGGATTTTCCGCTTTTGCCTCATTGAAGGCTTCAAGGAAAGCAGAATATCTTTCAAAGTAATCTTCGCCCTCATTTTCGTTGCCGATACAGATATATTTAAGCTCAAAGGGCTCTTCGTGTCCCATTTCGATTCTTACCTTGCCCCATACGGTGTTTTCGTCACCGCGGCAGAATTCAACAAGGTCAAGCATATCGTCTATATAACGCTGAAATTCGGGTGTATACATTTCTACGGGACCCTTGCCTCTCATCTGACAGAAAAGTCCGCAGTTGAGAACGGGAACACCGACAGCACCTATATCCTCACAAAGCAGGAAATATTCATAAAAACCAAGACCGTAGGTCATAAAGCTGGGCTGAGGATCATCGGTAGCTGCAATATTTGTCCAGAGATTTGCACTCTGCTTTCTTGCGGCAACATCACCGTATGTGCCGTTGAAAAGAAGAGGCTCACGGTTTTCGTCTACACCTACAGAATCCTTCCAGTCGTATGCCGTATCGTCATCATAGCCCTCGATGATACAGCCGCCGGGGAATCTTAAGAACTTCGGCTGAAGTGCTTCGAGCATTTCAGCTAAGTCCTTTCTGAGACCGTTCTCTCTTCCCATAAAGGTATCCTCGGGGAACATTGAAATCATATCAAACCATACCTCACCCTTGTCGATAAGCACCGAAAGAGTGACATTTTCGTGTGCCTGTACGGGAGAAGTCAGTGAAAGCTCATATTTCTGCCACTCGGCTGAGGAGCTTATAACAGATGCTGATGCTTCGGCTTTTGTTTCGCCGTTTACATTAAGCCTTACTGTGATATCTCCTGAATATCCGTCGGGGGACTTTGCATAGAATGAAACATTATAATCTGCGTTTTCTTCAACTGCCATTCCGTCAAGGAAGCCTCTGTTTTCAATGCCGGCTTTTTCCGAAGATGCATTTTTTATAACAAGGTAGTTTACATTGTTTTCGTTAAGATAGTTTTCTTTATCGTCTTTAATTACGGTGTTTTCGGCTTCGCCTACCGTGCTCCAGCCGTAAAGCTCGTCATTTTCGGCAATTTCGGTATATTCAAAGGAACGGTTGACTATCTTTTCAGCATAAAGCCCGCCGTCTGCCGCGAAGTTGATATCTTCAAAAAAGATACCGAATAAAAGCTCGCTTATGTCGTGTATCTCATTTTCGGGGGATATATCAAGAGTATAGTCAGCGGCTTCCTTTTCGTATGCAAATATCTGATTTTCGGGCACAGGCTCTGTGGGCTCTTCTGCCGTGCCGAAAAATCCTGTAATTGACATAAAAAATGCCGTAAGGGTTGCAATAACGCTTCTGAAAAAACTGATTAATGCGTATTTCATATAAGCTCTCCTTTTTTATATTTGTCTATTATATAATAGTGTAAAAACATATGTTAGTCAAGAAAAGACTTATAGGGTCTTTTTACATTATAGAAAATTCCTTACCATAATGTAAAAAGATTATATGCCCCTCCGAACTCAAAGCAAGCTTTCCTCGGAGACAGACTGTCCGAAAACGGTCGGCGAAGGCAACAGCGAAAACGATTTTTTGTAATGTGTTGAAATACTGCGGATATTGTGGTATTATGGACAAAAATTGATTTATTGGGAGAGTTATGATGGCGGATTTCAGATGGTTAAAGGTTGATACGGCGGCAATAATGTTTTCCTCCTTGTCGGACGGTAAGTGGGGAAGAACATTCCGTTACAGTGCGTATTTCAAGCATAATATTGACCCCGTGGCACTTAAAAAAGCCTGTAAGGAGCTTATGCCTTATTATCCTGCAATATATGCTTACCTCAAAAAAGGCTTTTTCTGGAATTATCTTGTGCTTTCAGATAAGATGCCCGAAATAAGAGAAGAAAACTCTTCGGGTATGCAGCCGGTCACTATGAGACGGGACGGCACTCCCGATTTCAGACTTACTTACAAGGATAACAGAATCAGTATAGACTGCTCACATTCTCTGGGTGACGGAAAAGGAATTATTATATATTTTAAGGCACTTCTTACCCGTTATAATGAATTAAGACTCGGTGAAGCGGGAGAATATAAAACTGAGGAAGCCCCTGAAGTCAACATAACCAATGCCTTCGGGGATTATTATGACCCCGCGGGGGAAAAGGCAAATGACGGCAACAAAAAAGCCTTCCATTTCCCCGAAGAGTATGAAGAAGGCTATCTGAAGCTTTTGTTCGCAAGAATGAGTACATCAAAAGTTAAGGAGCTTGCACGCAGAGATAATTTGACCGTTACGGAGTATCTTACGGCAGTTCTTATGCTCGGTATCATAAAAAGCCGTAAGGAGCCTGTAAATGAGCCAATAACCGTTGCTGTTCCCGTAAATCTCAGAAGATTTTTTTCCACAAGGACAGTAAGAAATTTTACTGTGCAGACCTTTATAAGCTTTGAACCGAAGGGCAGACAGGATATTACTCTTGAAGAGATTATTGAAGCTACAAGAGGTCAGTTGAAATCACAACTGAATAAAGAGTATCTCGGAAAAGTCATAAATAAATACGGTGCCCTTGTAAATAACCCCGTAATAAAAATAGTTCCCAATATAATAAAACAGCCTGTTATGAGAATGCTGCAGAAGAAAACCCACGCAGGTGTTACTACGATATTTACAAATTACGGTGTCTGTACGCTTCCCGATTCCCTCGGGAAGGACATAGAAAGACTTCAGTTTGTAAACGGGGATACGAGAAAATACGGGCTTGCAGTAACCTGCTCATGCATCAGCTTCGGTGATGTGCTGTCCCTTTGCTTTTCAAGAGCAAACCGTGATACTTCGTGGTATAATGCTTGTGTTGAGATACTTGAAAATGAGGGAATCGGCATAACTACCGATGTGATTGAGGGAAAAGCAGAAGCCGTTGCAAAGCCGACCGAGAGAGTAAAAGAAAAATTTTCCCTTGAAAAAATCAAAGCTTACTTTAATATATGATTGTATGCAAGAAAACGGTCGCCTGAGTCTCGGCGAAGCCGTTTTCTTGTTCGCCATAAACTGCCGAAGGCAATATCACTTGTCGTAAGACAAATATCACTGCGAAGCAATATTACTCGCCGTATGGCGAATAAAACTGCCCAAGTGTTCTTAAGAACACTTGGGCCACGCACATCCGTTTTTGTGTATTTATTTTTTATCTGATGGCACCCTTGCAAAGGATAGTTTCAGTCTCTGTTTCTTCGCCGTTTTCGTCCTTTGCTTCGGTTTCGATGCTCCAATAGGGAACAAATACATCATAAACTGCATCTGCTTCAATTGAGCCTGCACCAATGATGTCATACTTTTCAGCAGTTGTTTCGTCAGCGGTTTCTACTCTGTCGTCATCACGCTCGATGCCTGCCTTGTAGACATACTTAAGAATGCTGTCTGCACACTTGATATACTTCTTTGTCTTGCCCTTAAAGGAAGCTATTTCACCGAACTTCTTCATAAAAGAGGCCTTGAAGCTGTCATTACCCTCAAGAGAATTCACTCTTTCATACCATGTATCAAGAACATAATCCTTTCTTTCCGTTCTGCCTGAAGCAAGAAGGAAAAGAGGCTCAAGAAGGTCTGCGAATGCTTCTGCATTGTCACGAAGACCTAAAATAATATCTCTTTTTACGGAGGGCTTCATATCGTCAGCACTTTTCTTGCCGTTATTCCTGAACCAGAAGAAAGCAAAAACTGCTGCAGCACCTACGAGAGCAGAGATGATACAAGCCCATATAACATTACGGTTGATGATGTAAAAAAGCATACAAAAATCTCCTTTTACGATTTTTATCTACATAAACTCTTCATTTATGTCAGCAATCATTGATATTATATATAAAAAGAATTGCTTTGTCAATAAAAATGGGGACAATATGACTAAATTATACAATGCGTTTTCTTAAGATGTCACCCTCGTGTAATTTATGAGGGCAATATATATTGACTTTTTCCTGCACAAGATGTGCACTTTCCCGTTCTTCTCCGTTTCTGTCTCTAATGGAAGTTACTTCAAAGGACATTCCGATTTTTGAGGGAGAGAGAATTTCAAGGGTATCGCCCGCATTGAAGCGGTTTCTCTGCTCAACAAGATATCTTCCGTTGCCGAGGTCTTCTAAAACTATACCCATAAATGAACAGGTTTGATGATAAAGTCCGTCGTTGTTGGGGTCTGCTTTTGCTTCCCCGAAATAAAAGCCTGCGGCAAAAGGTCGGTGTGAAGCACAGTCAAGCTCGTTTTCACATTCTTCAAGGGTAGCTTTCCCGTCCATAAAATGACGGTATGCGTTAACGACCGTTGCGACATAGTAGGGGGACTTCATTCTTCCCTCAATTTTGAAGGAGCTTACGCCTGCATTTTCAAGTCTTCCGAGAAATTCTATTGCCTTTAAGTCTGTGGAGCTGAGTACCGCCGTAGCCCCGTCTTCCTCAATGACGGGCAAGAACATATTCTGTCTTTTTTCTTCCATAAGATAATAGTTCCAACGGCAGGGCTGTGAACATTCACCTCGGTTTCCCGAACGGTTTGATAAAAATGAGCTTAAAAGACAGCGTCCCGAATATGCCATACACATAGCTCCGTGGACAAAGACCTCAATTTCCATATCCTCGGGTATTTTACCCTTAAGGTCTTCTATCTGCTCCATGGTCATTTCTCTGCCGAGAACAACTCTTTCAACACCCATCCTGTGATAGATTTCTATGGTTTTATAGTTCTGTGTATTTGCCTGTGTGGAAATATGTACGGGAAGGGATGGACATTTTTCTCTTATCTCGGCAACAGCCCCAAGGTCAGATACAATAACTGCATCAACCCCCAGATTATAAAGGGTGTTGGCATAATTGCCGAGAGCATCAATTTCATCATTCTGAGCGAAGCAATTTACCGTTACATAAATTTTTTTGCCTTTTTCGTGGGTGTATTTTACGGCTTCCTCCAAGTCTTCAAATGAAAAGCCTGCACCCGATGCACGAAGCTGTAACAGGGGTCCGCCGCAGTAAACGGCATCCGCACCGAAATAAAGAGCAGTTTTCAGACTTTCAAAAGAGCCTGCAGGAGCTAAAAGTTCAACATTCATATTTTTTTCCTCAATAACAAAGTTCATATATTATTGCCGTGTACATTTTTGCGGTTAAAAGAAGCTCGTCAATTACTGCAAATTCATCGGCACCGTGAATCCTGTAATCAGTTCCGTGAAATTCAATTCCGAAAGCGACACCGCCCTCGATATCGTGGACATATGTACCGCCGCCGATTGCAAGACATTCTCCGGGAAGCCCCGTGTATTCCTCATAGACCTTCAATGTCGTTTTAATTATCGGAGCATCCTCCGGCACATAATGAACGGGTATCATTTCCGGATTTCCGATAAATTCAAATCCGTTTTCAGAAAATGCATTTTTGATTACTTCTTTAACATTTTCTTCATTTGCAGGGATAGGACAGCGAAGGTCAAGACTTCCCGTGAACACTCCGTTTTCAAAATGAAGCACACCGAAATTAAGAGTAAGTGCACCTGAAATGTCGTCACTCATTTTAACACCGACGGAGGCACCGTCTGTTTCCTTATGAGGGAAGAGCTTTTCCAATGCCTTAAACGAAAGTGATGCTTTATTTTCAGTTAAGGGGAGATTGTTTATAAGTGAAATAAGAGCAGTTTGTGCGTTATTTCCGCTTTCCGGATGTGCCGCATGGGAGGATATACCGAGAGCAGAAATTTCAAGACCTCCGTTTTCTTCTTTTACGGAAAATTCAACACCTGTTCTTTGAGCGGTTTCTGTTATTTCATTTCTTATTTCATCGGCATTTATTCCCGAAAGAGTGACGCTTGCCTTACAGGGTACAATGTTACCCGTAGTACCGCCGAAGAAAGCGGTAACGGTTTTGTCACCGTTATTTTCTGCCGTTTTTGTAAATTTCGGAGCGAATCTTCCCTTTTCGAGATTGATAAGGGGATAATCCGCATCGGGGGACAGAGTATAGGGGAGCTTTTCACGCTTACTGAAATAATGCTCCATATCCTCGCTTCCCGTTTCTTCACCGCAGCCCATAACAAGACGGACACCTCTTTTGGGTTCGCCGAAAAGCTCTCTTGCTGTTTTCAAGGCATATAAACAGCAAAGCATAGCACCCTTATCGTCTGTTGTTCCTCTGCCGTATGCTCGCCCGTCAACAATTTTCATATTGTAGGGTTCATAAGTCCAGAAATCTCCTTCGTCAACAACATCAAGATGTGCAAGAAGCATTAAAATCGGGTTGTTTCCGTAGGTTATCTCACCTGCGAAGTTATCGAAATTTACCGTTTCAAAGCCGTGAGAAGCAGAGATTTTTATAGCTTCTTTAAGTGCATTTGCAGGCCCCTCACCGAAAGGCATACCTTCTTTGGCTTCCTCACGCACACTTCTTATATCAACAAGACTTTTTAAGTCCTTCAGAAAATCTTCTCTTTGTGAATCTATATATGCACAGATTTTTTCTTTCATAAAATACTCCTTTCAAATCATAATTTAACGAACAGATGTTATTTCCCGAGAGGCACAAAATAAATCTTATTATCTGTAGGGGACGACGACCTCGGCGTCCCGCCGGTAGGGAGTAAAGATACAGAATTTATGTCCCTAAGAGGCAGATTTTTATATTCCGCATAACAAAACACAGACAATAGATTTCAGCGAAACGGGACGCCGAGGTCGTCGTCCCCTATAAATTATGATTTTATCATTTCCTTAAATTCTTCTTCATTTATAACTTTTATTCCAAGCTCATTGGCTTTTCTGAGCTTACTGCCGGCATCCTCGCCGGCTAAAACTATACTTGTTTTCTTTGATACGGATGAAGATGTTTTTCCGCCGAACTGCTCTATAATTTCCGATGCCTCATCTCTTGTATACTGCGACAATGCACCTGTGAGCACAAAGGTCATGCCCTTAAATCTTTCGTCTTTTACCTCGGCAAGGTTTTTTGTGTTGAGTCCGTAAGATACAAGTCTTTCAATAAGTGCTTTTGTCTGCGGCAGTGAAAAATATGATACTACGGCATCTGCCATAATTTCGCCGAATCCGTCAATTTCAAGGATATCTTCCTTTGCGGCATTCATTAAAGCTTCAAGTGAACCGAAATGAACGGACAAAAGCTTTGCCGCTTTTTCGCCTATATGGTTAATTCCCAGAGCAAATATAAGCTTTGAAAGGTCGTTTTCTTTTGATTTTTCTACGGCTGACAGGATATTGCTTGCAGATTTTTCTCCAAGCCCCGAAATTTCTGCAATATCCTCTGCTTTGAGGCAGTATATGTCACCGATATCCTTTATCATACCTTTTTCAGAGAAAATTTCAAGTATCGCTTCTCCGAGACCCTCAATATCCATAGCATCACGGGAGCAGAAATGAATGATAAGACGAAGCACCTGTGCAGGACACTCGGGATTCTCACAGCGGTAAGCTGCTTCTCCCTCGTCACGGAAAACCGATGCACCGCAGGAGGGACAGGTTTTCGGGAACTTAAATACCTCATTACCTGAATGTGTTTTTACTCCCACTACCTCGGGGATAACATCGCCCGCTTTTCTGACAATAATGGTATCGCCAAGTGCCAGAGAAAATTCATTTATTCTGTCTTCATTGTGAAGCGTTGCACGGGACACGGTTGAGCCTGCAAGAAGCACGCTGTCAAAAACTGCCGTGGGGGTAAGAACTCCCGTTCTTCCGACACTTATTTCAATATCACGAAGCACGGTATCCTTTTCTTCGGGAGGATATTTGTAAGCTACTGCCCAACGGGGGAACTTTGCCGTGCTTCCCAGTATTTTTCTGTGTGAAAAATCGTTAACCTTTATAACGGCACCGTCAATATCAAAGGAAAGCGAGCTTCTTATTTCACCGATTCTCGTAAGCTCATTTTTTGCCTCATCAATATTTTTGCAGGGAGTGTAGAAAGGTACTGTTACAAAGCCCAGCTCCTTTAAGAAATCAAGTGAGCTTTTGTGGTCGGAAAATTCCGTTCCCTCATATTTTTGCACATTGAAAATAAATATGCTTAAATTTCTTTCCGCTGTTATTTTAGGGTTCTTCTGTCTTAAAGAGCCTGCCGCCGCATTTCTCGGATTCTTAAAGGGAATTTCGCCCCTAAGCTCCTGATTTGCCGTTATTTTATCAAAAACTGACTTTGACATATATACCTCACCTCTTACGGTGATGGTTATGTCTTTTTGAAGCTTTAAAGGAATACTTTTAACTGTCTTAAGATTTTCTGTGATATCCTCACCCACGCTTCCGTCGCCTCGGGTGGCTCCTCTTACAAAGATACCGTTTTCGTATTCAAGATTTACTGAAAGTCCGTCAATTTTCGGCTCTACAACGAAGGAGTAATCTTTAACTGCTGATGAAACTCTTGAATCAAAGTCATCTATTTCCTCATATGAAAATGCATCCTGAAGACTTTCAAGCTTCACTTCAAATTCAACGGGGGAAAAGGTATTTTCCGCTTCTCCGCCTACTCTTACCGTTGGAGAGTCTGCTCGCTGAAACTCGGGAAAAAGCTCCTCTAAATTTTTGAGCTCTCTTTGAAGCATATCATAGTCATAGTCACTTACGGGGCTTTCATTTTCAACATAATATTTATATGAAAGGAAATTGAGTTTATCACATAATTCGTCAATTCTTTTCTTTGCTTCTTCTCTTGTCATATTATTTCTCCTTGATTTTTCATTATCAGTCACCCTTGAAAATTTTTATTATATGCAGTATACTTACAGCTATGAAAGAATTTATTATATCAAAAAACGATGCAAATCAGCGATTTGACAAATTTATTACAAAGACTGTTCCTCTTCTGCCTCAATCCCTTTTATATAAGTATCTCCGTCTGAAGAGAATAAAGCTCAACGGAAAGAAAGCGGAAATCTCAACAAGGCTCAAAGAGGGCGATAAGGTCGAAATGTATATAAACGATGAATTTTTTGCACCCAAGGAAGAAAAATATTCATTTTTAGGTGCAGGAAAAGACCTCAGTATCGTTTATGAAGATGAAAATATTATGCTTCTGAATAAAAAGGTCGGGCTTCTTTCTCACCCCGAGGAGGGAGAATATACCGATACGCTCATAACAAGAGTTCAACGGTATCTCTATGAAAAAGGGGAGTATGACCCGAAAAACGAGGCTTCCTTTGCACCCGCCCTTGCTAACCGTATTGACCGTAACACATCAGGTATTGTTATGGCGGCAAAAAATGCGGAAGCACTTCGTATTCTCAACGAAAAAATCAAGCTTCGTGAGATAGAAAAAAGGTATCTTTGCATAACGATAGGCAGACCGCCTAAAAAGAAAGGTATTGCCGAGGGATTCCTCATTAAGGATGAAAAGAAAAATACCGTAACCGTTCTTTCAAAGCCGGTTGCCGGAGGAAAGAGCATAAAAACAGGCTATTCCGTAATTGATACAAAAGGTGATCTGTCTTTAGTCGAAGTAGAGCTTTTCACGGGAAGAACACATCAGATAAGAGCTCATATGGCATCATTGGGATGTCCTCTCCTCGGTGACGGAAAATACGGAACCAACGCACTCAATAAAAGGTACGGGGGATATAAAAAACAATGCCTTTGCTCATATAAAACGGGATTTACCTTCAAAACCGATGCTGGAATCCTGAACTATCTTAAGGATAAATTCTTTGAGATAGATGATGTGTGGTTTCGCACGGCATTTTATGATAATACTTTAGTTTAAGGTATCAAAAAGAGCCTTACAGCCCTTATAAATACATTCATAAGCTTCCTTGAATCGTCCTGTGTACCAAGGGTCATCAACATCCCCTCCGCCACAGTAGTCAAGGAGCTTTTTTATTTTACCGTCAGTATCTTCTCCCAACATCAGAGAAATATTCTTCATATTCATAGAGTCCATACCGATGATAAGGTCATATTTTTCGTAGTCAGCCTTTGTCAGTCTTATTGCAGTTTTACCCTTTGGGTCAATTCCGTGGAGAAGAAGCTGTTCACGGGCAGGCGGATAAACGGGGTTGCCCTTACCCATAAATATTTCATCGTTACTTGTGGCGGCAGAGGAAATGAAAAACTTATTTTCTTTTCCTGCCTTTTTAACCATATCCTTGAAAATAAATTCAGCCATAGGACTACGGCAGATATTTCCGTGACATACAAAAAGTATTTTTGTCATAGTGCTTATTTTTCCTCTGATAATTTATTTGCAATAATGTTTACACATTCTTCGGGTGTTTTATCTGTGCAGTCAATTATAATGTCAGCATATTTTTCATAAAGAGGACTTCTTGCTTCAAAAAGCTCGGGAATCCCCATATTCTTATCCATGGCAATTCCTCTTGAGGTTATATCTCCCAATCGTTTTATGAGCTGCTCCGATTCAACCTTCAGGTAAACGGTAATACCGTTTACGCTTAGCTTCTTCATAGCGTTCGCTCCGTATACGGCACTTCCTCCCGTCGCAACAACGGTATTTATGAAATTCTGCTTCAATATTATCTCTTCTTCAAGTGAGATAAAATAATCTGTCCCCTTTTCGTTTATGATATCGCAAAGGGCTTTTTTTGTTTCTCTTTGTATAACAAGGTCGGTGTCGGTGAAATCCATTAAAAGAGTTTTTGCAAGAAGCACTCCCACTGTGCTTTTCCCTGCACCCGGCATACCTATAAGAACTATATTTTTCATATGTATCACCAAATAATCATTATATCATGTATAAAGTTATTTATCAATGAAAAAATCCACAGAAGATACTGTGGATTGATGATAAAGGCAAATTATGATTTATCCTGTTATCCATTGTGCAAGTATGCCCAGATATTCTCTCATAACATAGGTTGCAAGCAGAGGATAGGGAGTAAATGCAGGAATCCCGCTGTAGTCAAGCCCCAATGCTTTTGCAGAAAGTGAGGCACGGTAAAGATGGAAATTGTTTGAAACTATAGCAATGTTTTTACTTAGCCCCTCCTGTTCTATTATTTCAGCCGAGAAGGCAAGATTTTCTCTTGTGCTTGTGGATTTGTCCTCCATATAAAGCCTGTCCGCGTCAATTCCTCTTTCAATAAGAGCTCTGTACATACAAAGTGCTTCCGAGATATCCTCTCCGGAACCTTGTCCGCCCGACAAAACTGCTTTTGCTTCGGGATTTTCTTTTAAGAATTCCTCGGCGGCGTCGATACGAAGTCTTAACATCTGACTTGGTGTTTCACCCTTTACGGCACAGCCGAGCACCACCACCGTAACATCGTCTTCGGGGGCTTTGTTTACAGCGTTTATCATAAAAATGCTTTCTGCAGCAAATAAAAGCAAAAATAACGAATAGCCTGTAATCAGAATTCCTCTTATTGCCTTTGCCCATTTTTTGTCTTCAGTTGCACGGTTAAGCTTATTCTGAAAAACACCCCACAAAAACATACAGCCGAAAAACAGAAGTCCCGCACCGTTGCCTATGTTGAGTATTCCGCTGAATACAACAGGAATCATAAACCATACCCATCCTGCCGCACCGACTATAATTTTCAGTATTCTTATCATTTTTCATCACCCTGATAGAATATTACCTTGAAAATTATTATAAATCAATACACTTAATAATTTCTTAAGACTAAAACAAACTTTCTTAAAAGACAAAATAACACTTGATATTTTGTTTTTTATATACTATAATAAGTCTCACGACAAGCTTTATATGCTGGTGTGGCTCAATGGCAGAGCAGCTCATTCGTAATGAGCAGGTTGCAGGTTCGATTCCCGTCACCAGCTCCATATTTAACAATAAGAGCGTTTCACATTTGTGAAACGCTCTTATCAATTATGAGAAAAGATTTTTTATCCATTCAAGAATGTTTTTGAAGAAATCTGCGATTTTTTCAAAGATATTCTTTTCTGTTTCTGTTTGTTTTACCGTTAGGTCAGCTTTACAGATGTCACATTCGGAATTTGCATCAGCATCTGTATGTCCTGTTGCGGGAATTGTGCTGCTGTGTGTGTTCCCGCAAACGGTACAAAGCTTATCTTCATAGCCTGCTACCGTGCAGGAGGCTGCCTTTGAGGAAGCCGTTTTATAGGAATGTCCGTAAGCAGGAGTTACTGTTTCTACTGTTTCGTTACAGAGATTGCATATTCCCGTTACCTTGCCGTCATTTGTACAGGAAGCTGAGCTTGATGAAGTGATATTGAGTGTATGGAAGGGAATATTTCTGAGAAGAGGATGGCTTGCGTGAATGGTATTTATTTCCCATACTTCGGAGAAGTCAAGAGCTGAAAGGGAAGCCGCAGAGGAAAGCTCTGCTGTTGTAATGCCTTTTGTGCTTTTTGCTGTTCCCGTAAGAACTGCCTTTGTTTCCTTTTCGCTGTTATAGTAGCAATCGGAAATATCAGCCTGTGCAACGGCACCGATAGCGGCATCCGTTGAAGATTTAGCGGAAATCGTAGCTGTTACGATACATTCCGAAACGGTGCTCTCAAGTGCATAGCCGAAAATACCGCCTGCATATTCTGCACTTGTGGTTGTGTTTGCCGTTACAATACAGTTTTTTACTGTGGTCTTTGTGATGTAGCCTGCAATACCGCCGGTAAATGTACCTGTTGCGGAAACTGCACCGGAATTCCAGCATTCTTCTATATCTGCCTCATATGCTACGCCTGCAATACCGCCGGTTTTACCTGAGCCTGAGCCGTTAGCTGTGATTCTGCCTGTGTTTTTTGAATATTTGATTGTACCCTCTGTAAGACCTGCAATACCGCCGAGATTTGATTTTGATGCCTGTACGGCAACTGTGTTTGTGCATGATGTGATGTCACCGTCGGACATACCGGCAATACCGCCAACATTTTTAACACCGAATGTATAGGCATTGTTTGTACAGGAATCAACGGAGGCTCCGCTGTAGCCTGCAATACCGCCGCAGTAATCTGCATAACCGCCTACCGTTGCTGTATTTGCCGTGCTGCAATCGGAAATTCTTCCTGATTCGATGTAGCCTACGATACCTCCGCTGTAATAATCAGCATAAACACTTGCGTTGGATTCGCAGTTTTCGATAACCGTATCCTTTGCAGATGCCACGATGCCGCCGGCATAATTTTTTGCAACAAAGGAGCCGGAAACCGTAAGATCGGTAATTACTGCTCCGTCTGTGAATGCAAAAACAGCAGCATAGTCACAGCTTTCATTGAAGCCTGAAAGAGCTTTGCCGTTACCGTCAAGGGTGCCCCTGAAGGGAGTTTTCTCGGTACCTATGGGTACAAACTCGCTGCTTGCGGTAATATTACTTTCCACACGGATAAATTTTCCGTCAAAATCCTCTCCGTTTGCAACAGCCTTTGAAAGGGCATCAAGGTCTTCAGCAGTCTTTAAGATGTAAGGAGCATTTTTTGTGCCTTCACCCGAAAGCACTGCCGCTGAAGAAGTAAGACACATTGCAAAAATGAGAACAATACTCAATGCAATGCTTAAAACTGTTGAAAAATTCTTTTTCATACTTATCCCTCCGTAAGATGGATATATAATTTAACAGATTAATTATACTATAAAAATATTTACAGTGCAAGAGGAATTTATTTTAATGAATATCCAAGCACCGTTCTTCCGCCGTAAAAATAGACATTTGCCATAAAGGTTGCCATTTCTTCAGGGCTCACCTTCATACCGTCATACATCCATTGAAGTATCGTTTCCCACATAGCTGATACCGCAAAGCAGGTAAGATAACATTTGGGATCGTTTTCGGGGAATACGCTTGCAGAATCGGGAACATGCTGAAGAAGGGTTTTTCTGATCTTCTTTGCAAGGATATTGTTCGGGTCGTTGCTTATCACAAATTTACAGATATCCTCATATTCCTTGCAGAACATAAGAAATCTTAATAAATAGCTTGTAAAGTCCTCAACCGTTACGAATGAACTCTGCTTTGACATTACCGTTTCGTTGAAAACCTCAAAAATTTCGTTCTGTATCTGTATCATCATATCGGAAATGTCATTATAATAAAAATAGAATGTAGAACGGTTTACATCAGCCTTTTCCGTAAGCTCTTTTACTGTTATTTCATCAATGCTTTTTGTTTCAAGCAGAGCGAAAAGGCACTCTTTCAATACTCTTTTTGTTCTTTTTACTCTTCTGTCTTCAGCTCTGTGAACCTTATTTTCTGTCATAACTAATCACCTCTGTTTAAAATCAGACATCTGTTTGATATCAGACTGTGATTGTATTTTATCAGACAAATTTTCTGAAATCAACGGATTTTATGAAAAATAAAAGCTGTGCATATAAAAAATGACAGACCTTTTTCGTATAAATAGTATAAAAACAAGTCAGTTTTCTGTTTTTTGTTGAAAAAACCGTAACACTTTAATATAATTAACAGGAGAAAGCTTAAGGAGAAATGAATATGAGTTGTCTTAAAATGTATAATTTCACTCCGTCTGTCAAGTCAAAAGCTCTTCCCGAGGGTTTTTCCGTCGTAAAATTCAAGAGTGAAGACGATATTAAGGAATGGGTGGAAATATGCTCCGACGGACTTGTTGACCCTGCAACTGCTTACGAAAGATTCAGATGTGAGCTTATAGATATAGACGGCCCCGACCCTTACAGAGATACATATTTCATTGAAAAGGACGGCAAGCGGATTGCTACATATACCGTAGTTCCCGATATGTGGAGCACGGGTATGGGATATATTCATATGGTAGCCGTAAAATCGGAATACAGAGGATTGGGTCTCGGAAGCTTTATTGCAGACGATTCACTTTCTAAGCTTATCGAAATCGGAAAAGAGAAGATATTCCTTCTTACCGGTGATGCAAGACTTCCCGCCCTTGCAACTTATATCAAAGCAGGCTTTCTGCCCGTAAATTATATTGACGATGAGGGCAAGGATATGGTGTCGCGTTGGCAGAATGTGGTAAATAATCTGAAAATTAAAAGCCTTATGCTTTTAGATAATGACGGCAATGAAATGTATGAGCTTCACTGTCAGTAAATAACCAAAAAATTCCGACATATTTCGGGTGTGCAGAACACTTGTGAAATATGTCGGATTTGTATTTTACCTGTTTTTAAGGCTGAGAAGCTTTGTGAATATTTCTCCGGCAGCTTCATCCTTGGACATCAGGGGAAGCTCGGTTTCGCTGTCCTTTGTAATTATTGTGATAACATTAGTTGCTGTGCCGAAGCCTGCTCCCTCTGTTTTTAAGTTATTTGCACATATCATATCAAGGTTTTTTCGCTGAAGCTTTTCCCTTGAATTTTCAATAAGGTCTTTAGTTTCCATTGAAAAACCGCAGAGAAGCTGTCCTTCTTTTTTGTTTTCGCCGAGATATTTTAATATATCGTCTGTTCTTTCAAGGTCAATTACAGCTTCGCCGTCACTCTTTTTGATTTTGTCCTCTGCCACGGTCTTCGGTCTGTAATCTGCAACAGCAGCAGCTTTTACTATGATATCGGCATCGGAGTATGCTTTTACGGCTTCGAACATATCCTTTGCACTTTTTATGTGAACGGTGTTTATAAAATCGGGGTCGGGAAGAATATCCGAGCCTGTAACGAGAGTTACCTGTGCTCCTCTTCTTGAAGCGTTTTTTGCTAAAGCATAGCCCATTTTTCCCGTTGAATGATTTGAAATAAATCTCACGGGGTCAATGGCTTCCTTTGTTCCGCCTGCAGTTACAAGAACCTTGAGTCCTTTCATATCCTTTTCAAATGCTGTAGCATTTATAACGCTTTCAAGAAGCTTTTGGGGTGCGGGAAGCTTACCCTTTCCCGTATCTCCGCAGGCAAGCCTGCCGCAGTCGGGGAAAATCACATTCCATCCGTATTTTCCGAGAAGCTTTATATTATCCTGTGTCACTTCGTTTTCGTACATTCTTGTGTTCATTGCGGGGGCTATGAGCTTTTTACAGGTGCAGGCGAGTGCGGTTGAGGTGAGCATATCATCTGCAATTCCGTGGGAAAGCTTTGCAATCACATTTGCCGTTGCAGGTGCAATGATAAGCACATCTGCTTTGCCGGACAGCGAAATATGAGGAATTTCCGTGCCCGAATCCTTATCGAATATATCGGTATGAACTTTATTCCCCGTGAGAGCCTCAAAGGTCAGAGGAGTCATAAATTCAAGTGCACCCTTTGTCATAACAATATGAACATCAGCGTGCTGTTTTATTAAAAGTGAAGTAAGCTCTGCCGCCTTATAACAGGCAATTCCTCCCGTTATACCCAGCAATACGGTTTTTCCTTTAAGCATAAAAAGACCTCCCGAAATAGAAGTTACTGATAAATTATACAAAAAAAATAAGCATTTGTAAATACTTTGCCCAAATCATATAAAGTAAACTTCAGAAAATAACACAAAAAACTTGCATTTGACATATGCAAAATGTATAATGTAAGTGAAAATTGAGAAGCTGCGCCGATGTACCCTCGGGATATCAGGCAAAAAGGTTTATCATTTTCATATCCGATAAGTGCGTTGTATCGTTATGAACAGCAGCAGGAGGCAAAAATTTATGAAAAATAAAAGAAAGAATGATAAGGTAAAGGATCAGGTTATTCTGGCACTTTTTACGGCAATAGTATTGCTTTTAGCCTTTACTCCTATCGGTCTTATTGACCTGCCGATAATAAAGGCTACGATACTTCATGTGCCCGTTATTATCGGTTCTGTTATTTTAGGCCCGAAAAAAGGAGCTTTTTTAGGCTTTGTGTTCGGACTTTCAAGTCTTATAAAGAATACAACTGCACCGAGCCTTCTTTCCTTTGCATTTTCTCCCTTTATCCCTCTTCCCGGCATTGGCGAAGGCAGTATTCTTGCACTTGTTATCTGCTTTATCCCGAGAATACTTGTGGGTGTCACACCTTATTTTACGGTAAAGGGAATAGAATTTATTGTAAATAAGCTTTCCGGCAAGAGCAATCAGGCAATACGCTCTGTTGCTGTCACCGTTTCCGCTGTGGTCGGTGCTTTTACAAACACCGTGCTTGTAATGGGTATGATATATCTGTTCTTCAAGGAGCCCTATGCTGCAGCAAACAATATCCCCGTTGAAACTGTGCTTACGGTTATTATGGGTATTGTCGGAACGAACGGAGTTCCCGAAGCCGTAGCTGCTGCCGTTATCACAACACCCGTGTGCCTTGCTCTCGACAAGGTGCTTAAGAGAATAAAGATAAAATAACGCCATGATAATTACGGTTGATATCGGAAATACGAATATCTGTGTTGCGGGATTTGACGGGACGGCTGAACCTGTTTTTATAAAAAATTATCCCGATAACCGTTTTCACACCGCCGATGAATTTTATAAGGCATTAAAAGAATTGAATGTGTCTGTAAGTGCTGCGGTGCTGTGCTCCGTTGTGCCTGTGCTGACAGTAATGGCAAAAAAGGCACTTGAAATGCTTGTGAGCGGAGAGGTTATTGTTATTGACAGCGATTTTAATGACGGTATGGTAATTTCGGGCTATGACAGAAGAAAGCTCGGAAATGACAGAATCGCAGATATGACCGCGGCAAAAACGCTATACGGTACCCCCTCGGTTGTTTTTGATATGGGCACTGCAACAACGGTATCTGTTATAAATAAAGACGGTGTTTTTATCGGCGGAATGATAATGCCGGGGCTTGGGCTTTCTCTCAATGCCCTATCATCGGGAACTGCACTTCTGCCGGGGATAAAGCCCTATGCACCCAATTCTCTTTTAGGCCAGGACACGGTTTCTTGCATCAATAACGGAGTTATATATTCACAGGCTTCTGCCATTGAGGGTATCAGCTCAAGAGTTGAAAATGAGCTGGACGAGAGTGTGAATACCGTCATTACGGGGGGTGCGGCAAAGCTTGTTGTTCCGGTTTTACGCCGCCGTGTAATTTATGATGAACACCTTTTGCTCAAAGGGTTAAAGATATTATATGAAAATAAATGATAGTTTATCAAAAGCAAAAGAAATCGCCGAAAAAGTGAGTCTTGCAGGTGGCAGGGCTTATTTTGTCGGCGGTTTTGTCCGTGACCGCCTTCTCGGAACACAAAATAAGGATATTGATATTGAGGTACACTCTGTTGAAGCGGGTGTGCTTCGTGAGATTCTGTCTTCAACGGGTGAAACTCTCGAAATGGGAGAGAGCTTCGGAATTTTTTCTCTTAAAGGCTTTGATATTGATATTGCTATGCCCAGAAGCGAAACGGCAACAGGCAGGGGACACAGAGATTTCAGTATCAGCGTTGACCCCTTTATCGGTACGAAAAAAGCCGCCGAAAGGCGTGATTTTACCGTAAATGCTCTTATGGAGGATGTGCTGACAGGTGAAATTATCGACCACTTCGGCGGAAAAGAAGATTTAGAAAAATCTGTGCTTCGCCATGTGAATGATAACTCCTTTGCGGAAGACCCCTTAAGAGTACTTCGTCTTGCACAGTTTTCTGCAAGGTTCGGTTTTTCAGTTCACGAAGGCACAAAGGAGCTTTGCCGACATATAGATTTATCCTCTCTTTCAAGAGAAAGAATTGAGGGTGAAATGAAAAAGGCTCTTCTGAAATCAGAAAAGCCGTCGGTATTTTTTGAGGTATTAAGAGAAGTAAACGGTCTCGATTTCCGGTTCCCCGAACTGAAAAAGCTCATAGGACTCAGACAGAACCCTGCTTTTCATCCCGAGGGTGATGTGTGGGTGCATACTATGGATGTGCTTGACCGAGCCGTAAAATACAGGGAAAGGGTATCAAAGCCGTTCCCGTTTATGATGTCTGCATTATGTCACGACTTGGGAAAAACAGAAGCTACCGAAGAAATAAACGGTGTGATTCACGCATATAATCACGAAAGTCTCGGACTTCCCGTTGCAGAAAAATTTCTTTCACGCATTACGGGTGAAAAAGAATTGATAAATTATGTGCTTAATATGACATTCCTTCATATGAAGCCGGGAGTTATGGCAAGAGCGGGCTCAAAGGAGAAGTCCTTCAATAAGCTTTTTGATGAAAGCATCGCTCCCTTTGACCTTATATGTCTTGCTTTAAGTGATGAGGGAGAAAGAAACGAACAGACGGAAAAAATTCTTCTTGAAAGGCTTGAGGCTTTCAATGACACAATGTCCCGTCCCTTTGTTCAGGGAAAAGACCTTGTTGAAGCAGGACTTGCCCCCGACAAAAGCTTTTCCGAAATCCTTGCCTACGCTCATAAACTGCGTCTTGCGGGTGTGGACAAAGAAAACGCCCTGAAGCAAACCCTTGCTGTTGCACGGAAACTCAAAAAATAAAATCAGACTGCAGAGCTGCTGTTAAGATAGCTCTGCAGTCTTTGATTATGATAATGCAAAATGAAGGAAGGGCTTCGCCCACGGCATCCCGTGCAAAAATAAATCTTATAATCTGTAGGGGACGACGACCTCGGCGTCCCGCCGGTAGGGAGTAAAGATACAGAAT
>CAYTRD010000024.1:0-27915 GCA_964440255.1 uncultured Ruminococcus sp.
AAATGCACTTCAGAAAGATACAGTAGTATCAGTTTCAAACAGCAATAATCTCGGTGTTGTTTATGCTCTTTTCCAGTTCCTTGCAGATAACACAAGTTTATTCAAAAAAGCATTAACAGGTAATCTTACACTCGGCACACTCGGTAACATTAAAATTGACGGTACAAAGCTTAATGACACAATCAACAATACTGTTACTGAGATGCTCTCCCCTGCTGCTATTAAGGAAATGCTTTGCGATACTATCAATCTCGACTATGAAGCATACAAAGATTACACAGCAGACGAAATCGTTGCTGTTGCTTTCCTTAAGCTCCTCACAGGTAAGGATACTGTTGAAAAGAGCGAAGCTGCTGATGTTATGAACCTCAGCATCTACGGATTCCTTGAAGAATACGCTGCAAAGATTTATACAAATCTCCTTGTTGGTCCTCTTAACAATGATGTCAAGACAATGCTTGTTGAAAACATCAAGCCCCTTGACGATGAATACGACAACATTCTTGATGAAGTATTCAATTGGGACTATGAATTCAAAGAAGATACATTTGATGAAATCCTCGGTGCAGGCAAGGGCAATATGGTTGCTCAGCTCAACAACGCTGTTATCACTCTTCTTGAAGTAATCCTCACAAAGGACGCATTCAAGGCTCTTGGCCTTAAAGAAGGCGGAAATGAAAACCTCAACGAAAATCTTACAAAGACATTCCGTTTCATCCTTCCCAAAATTGCAAAGATTGACAAGTCAAAGCTCGGTGCTGACCTTTCAGGTTTCACTGCAGACAAGGTTAAGAATATGTCTGCTGAAGAAATGGCAGTTGCAGTTCTTAAGGTATTCTTCCCCGGTTGGTTTAAGAACAGCGACAGCAAGGAAGTAAGTTCAGCAAAGTCTCTTGAACAGCTTCTTGTTCTTGCTGCAAAGTATGCAGTAACAAACGATGAATGGGTTCCCATGGAAATTGCATCTGTAAAGAATGCAAAGAATGTAGCAGAGATGGACGATGCAGCTTGCATTGACCTTATATTCGAAATCGGTATGGAAACAGCAGCAAAGGCTCTCGATTACAACAAGGGCACAACATATTATGAGCTTCCCGAAGACACATCTGAGTGGACAGGCGAAGATTATCTTGATGATATCGTAGACTGGGCTCTTAACTTAATTGACGGACTTCCCGCATCTGCTGACGGTCTTTCAACCGAAAGAGGCGTTATTGACGGCGAAGGCGGCTTCTTCAAGCTTAATGTTCTCCTTGACTCTCTCTTTGATCTTTCCTTCATCGCAGGTTGCGGTAATGACCAGTTTGCGGTAGATACTGAAACAATGCTTATGGATAAGTTCCTCGGCAATCTTCTTAACTTTGATATTGAAGCTTCCGTTGAAATGCTTGCAGCAAACGAAGAATCTTCACTCTTTGACAAGAAGATAAATGTAGCAGTTATCGACCTCGTTGACGATCTTCTTACAGGTCTCTTCGAAGAAGGCTATGAAATTCCTGCAACATATATCCTTGGTGACGTTGACGAAGACGGTGATATTAAGGCTGCTGACGCAAGACTTGCACTTCGTGCATCCGTTGGTCTTGAAGAACTCACTGCTTCTCAGCATAAGGCTGCTGACGCTGACAAGGACGGCGAAATCAAGGCTGCTGACGCTCGTCTTATCCTCAGAGCTTCCGTTGGTCTTGAAACACTCGCATAATTAAAAATTACATTTGTATAATTTTTCGGGTAGTGGTTTTCCGCTACCCGTTTTTCATTAATGGCACACTGATAAATCATAAATCAGTTGTCTTTACAGATTATAGGGGACATCGCCCACAGACTATCAGATTTATTTTGTATCTCTCAGGGAAATAGCATATAGCATTTTACTTAAGTGAAGGGGGACGCCGTGGGCGACATCCCACACAAACTATGAAATTCATTTCGCAGTTAAAAAAAATGACACCAATCTGCTAAATTATGTTTACAAGAAAAAATCTTAAGATTTATCACCCCCTACCCCCAATCTCAATGTCATTAAGTTAATGACATTGCCCCCAATCTTGGGGGATCGGTGTTTCTTGATATATAAAAATTTACGGCATCCTCCGTTTGGAAGATGCCGTAATGCTATTGTAATCAATATTAATATGCGTTGCCCCAGACTACCATATTTATAGCCTTTTTACCGCAGCAAACACAGGTATCCGAGAGATTTTCCTGTTCAAAAGGAATACATCTTGAACCCACGCCTGTAAGCTCCTTGACCTTATCCTCGCACTCTTCCTCACCGCACCACATAGCCTTTACAAAGCCGTCGCCGTTCTCCTGAAGTGCCGCCTTGATTTCATCAATTGAAGTGCATCTGTAGGTCTTCTTTTCGATGTTCCGGAGTGCTTTATTATAAAGAGCAGCTCCGAGCTCTTCGAGAAGCTTTGTAATTTCCTCTTCAAGATTATCAAGAGATATAAAATACTTTTCACGGTTGTCACGGCGAACAAGAACACACTGATTGTTTTCGATATCCTTGGGGCCGATTTCAAGACGAAGCGGAACACCCTTCATTTCATATTCAGCAAACTTCCAGCCTGCTGAATTGTCGGAATTATCGCACTTAACTCTGAAAGAGGAAGCAAGTCTTTGTCTTAACTCTTCTGCCTTTTCCTTTACACCGGGCTTATGAGCAGCTATAGGAATAATAACAACCTGTGTGGGAGCAACATTGGGAGGAAGCACAAGACCGTTATTATCACCGTGTGACATAATGATAGCACCGATAAGTCTTGTAGTTACACCCCATGAGGTCTGGTGCACATACTGCTGTTTATTTTCCTTATCTGTAAATGTCATATTGAAAGCTCTTGCAAAACCGTCACCGAAGTAATGTGATGTACCTGCCTGAAGAGCCTTACCGTCATGCATAAGTGCTTCAATAGCATATGTAGCTTCAGCACCTGCAAATTTATCGCTCTCTGTCTTTTTACCCTTAATAACGGGCATATTGAGAACATCCTTGCAGAAATCTGCATAAATGTTAAGCATACGCTCTGTTTCCTCAACAGCCTCTTCAGCAGTTGCATGTACTGTATGTCCCTCCTGCCACAGGAATTCTCTTGAACGAAGGAAGGGTCTTGTGGTCTTTTCCCAACGGACAACATTACACCACTGATTGTAGAGCTTGGGAAGGTCTCTGTAGGACTGAACAATATTTGCATAATGCTCACAGAAAAGTGTTTCGGATGTAGGTCTTACACAAAGACGCTCCTGCAGAGGCTCACTTCCGCCGTGAGTTATCCATGCAACCTCGGGAGCAAATCCCTCTACATGGTCCTTTTCCTTCTGAAGCAGAGATTCGGGTATAAAAAGAGGCATATAAACATTTTCATGACCTGTAGCCTTGAAACGCTCATCCAACTGCTTCTGAATGAGTTCCCATATAGCATAGCCGTAAGGACGGATTATCATACAACCCTTGACACTTGAATAGTCAACAAGGTCAGCCTTTTTTACAACATCTGTATACCATTTTCCGAAGTCCTCCTCCATGGAGGTAATGGCTTCGACCATTTTTTTATTTTCTGCCATAAATAATTTCCTTTCGTAGGTAAAATACCTCATTTATTACTATCTGTAAAAAGAAAATCGAGGGGCGTACATAAGGCACGCCCCTGAGCGATTCAAGTCAGTTAATATTTTCAGAGGTGATTATCAATCCTTGTTCTTGAAGATATTGAAAATATCCATAAGGCTTTCGTCAACACCTGTTGAAGAATCTGCTTCGGGAGCCTTTTCTACAGGTTCTTCTGCTTTCTTTGCTTCTGCTGCAGGAGGAGTATTTACATTGCCGTCCTTACCGAAGCCTGTTGCAATAACGGTAACAACCATTTCATCATCAAGAGCAGGATCAACGGAAGCACCGAAAATGATATTAGCATCAATATCAGCAGCATCCTTAACGATAGTAGCAGCAACATCAACATCATCAAGAGTGATATCCGTACAAGCAGAAATAAGGATAATAACACCCTTTGCACCCTGAATGGTAGTTTCAAGAAGAGGACTGGAAATAGCATCATTTGCTGCCTTTTCTGCCTTATCCTTACCGCTTGCTCTGCCGACACCCATATGAGCGTGACCTGCATCCTTCATAACAGATGTAACATCAGCAAAGTCAAGGTTAATAATTCCGGGAACCTTGATAAGCTCAGCAATACTCTTGACACCCTGACGGAGAACATCATCAGCAATTGAGAAAGCGTTAAGGAAGGTTATTTTCTGATCAGAAACGAGCTTAAGTCTTTCATTGGGAATGACAATAAGGCTGTCAACATGCTGTGCAAGCTCCGCAATACCTGCTTCTGCCTGTGTCATACGGCGACGACCTTCAAACTCAAAAGGCTTTGTTACGATACCTACCGTAAGAATTCCCTTATCCTTTGCAAGCTGAGCAATAACGGGAGCTGCACCTGTACCTGTTCCGCCGCCCATACCTGCAGTTATAAATACCATATCGGTGCCTGCAAGAACTTCATTGATAGCCTCAAGGCTCTCTTCAGCTGCTTTTTTACCGATTTCTGGCTTTGCACCTGCACCCTGACCTGAAGTTACCTTTTCACCGATCTGGATCTTTGTTGTTGCTTTAGAATTGATAAGCACCTGCTTATCTGTGTTGACAGCAATAAACTCAACACCCTGAACATTAGACTCAACCATGCGGTTTACGGCATTTCCGCCGCCTCCGCCTACGCCTACGACCTTTATCTGAGTAACAAGATCATACTCGTTTGACATTTCGAAACCCATATTTATATCCTCCAATACAATTTTACACATTAGCTTTTTTTATACTAACATACTTATTTATAAAATTCAAGAATAAAATAGAAAAATTATTACAAGTAATTACAAATTTATTTATCAAAGCTTTATTGATATGCAAGAAAACGGCTTCGGCGACCGTTTTCGAATAGTCCATCGACCAGGAAAGCTTGCTTTCCGTTCTCAGGGACATATAATCTTTTTACATTATAGGAAGGAATTTCCTATAATGTAAAAAAAGCCATTCAGCCTACCGCCGAGGCTTCCTCATTCTGTACTGTAGCTTCCTCCGTAACATCATCATTGAAGCTGACATTATTATCGTCTTTCCGTCTTGCATACGCTTTCCCGTCTGCGGTAATATCAATCACCATAGGATGCTTCGAATCTGAGGCTATGGTTTCTTCCACAACCGCTTTACAGAATGCAAGCTTATCCGCCGCACCTGCAAGAGTACCGAGCTGAACCTCAATTCTGTGTCCGATGATAACGCTGATATTTGAAACGGAAGTCAGGTCATATTCGGAAATATCTTCTATACCGTATTCCGCAAAAGCATTACAGAGCTTTACAAAATCCTCCGTGCTTATATCATCGGCAAACTGTGCAATCTCACCCGGAACAGCATTCACGATACTTATTCCTTTAATGAGTGCTGATTCGTTTATTACTACAGCATCATCGTCAAGCACCTTACAGGAGTTATTCATAAGTATATAACCTGTTCCGCTGTCAACTGCAAGGGTTGGCTGTGCATCTGTAAGAGCAATGCTTACCTTATCGGGCCAGACACGGGTAATAACAGCATCTTCAATATACGGAAGCTTACTTTCGATCTTATGCTCCATAGCCCTTAAATTTATAAGAAGCATACTGTCGCCGGTATCTATTCCTGCCGCAGTCAGCACGGACTTATCGGAATATCTTTCGCTTCCCGTAACCTCAATTGCATTTACCTTCATTGCAAAGCTTGCAAAAGCACCGAGAAGTGCAACAGCAACGACCAAAAGCATTATAATTATCAGATTATTCTGCAGCTTCTTATGCTTTTTTCTGTTTTCGGAACTGCTTTTTACTCTCTCATTACGGCTTGCAGATTGCTTATCGCCTGAATTTACATTTGCGGTTTTTCGTGCTTTATCCGAAGGATTGCTTATATTTTTACCTGCCGATGCTTTTTTGACGGCACGGGAGTTTCTTTTCAATGAAGCTTCATACCTTGATTCTTTCGCTGCAGCTCTGTACTGCTCGTTGTCCTGCGACATTATTGCTCTTTCTTCGGGAGAAAAACGGCTGTTTTTCATTCCCTGAATATCGTGCTGATTATTCCTCTCCATCGTCTCTGTCAATCCTTTTTATTTTTCCTGAAAGTCCGCTGATGATTCTTTCGGGACTTTCGTATCCTCTTTCAATATGCTTAATATCGGATATCACAGACTCTCCTTCAGACGCAAGGGCCGCTACCATCAAGGCAGCACCGCCTCTGAGATCCGTAGATTGAACTCTTGCTCCGTGAAGAATGTCTACGCCCTCAATAACGGCCATTCTGCCGTCTACTCTTATTTTTGCACCGAGTCTTATAAGCTCTCCGATATATTTGAATCTGTTTTCAAAAATGGTCTCAATTATTACGGATGTACCTGAAGCCTTTGTAAGCAATGCCGCGACAGGTGCCTGAATATCTGTCGGGAAACCGGGATACGGCATTGTTCTGATAAGCTTTATACTTTTAAGCTTATCAGGTGCCTTGAGATAAAGACTTCTGCTCTCAGTTAATATTTTACAGCCGGTCTCCTCAAATAAATCAATTTCAGGGCCCATATGTGCAGGAATAATGTTATTGAACTTCACTTCCCCGCCCGTTATGGCGGCGGCTGCCATATAGGTTGCCGCTGCTATTCTGTCGGGAATCACGCTGTGCACTGCACCTGTCAGCTTCTTTACACCTTCAATTACTATTGTACCCTGTCCCGCACCGGAAATCTTTGCACCGCAAGAATTGAGAAAATCAGCAAGATCGCTGATCTCCGGTTCTCTTGCAGCATTGATAACAGTTGTTATTCCCTGAGCTGTGCTTGCGGCAATCATAATATTTTCAGTAGCACCGACACTCGGAAAGGACAGCGTAACAGTTGAACCTTTCAGGCCGTCGGGAGCAGAACATTCAATATTCCCGAATTCCTCACGCACATCTGCTCCGAGCTTTCTCATAGCATCAAGATGCAGATCTATCGGTCTCAAGCCTATTTCACAGCCACCCGGAGTTGAAAGAATAACTTTTTTATTTCTTGCAAGAATTGCACCTAAGAAAATGACAGATGAACGCATTTCTCTCATAAGCCGTTCGGGAATTTCATATACCGATGCATTTTCGGGAGAAACGGTAACATTATGCTGATCCCTTATAACCTTACAGCCGAGATGCTCAAGTATTTTCACCGTAGCATTCACATCAAGAAGCAACGGACAGTTTTTTATAGTGCTTGTTCCCTCACAAAGCAAAGAAGCGGCAAGTATCGGAAGTGCACTGTTCTTTGCTCCCTGCACCGCACATTCGCCGGTAAGCCTTGTGCCTCCTTCAATAACATACGAACACATAATTACACCCTTTCAACAAAATCTTACGGTTTATTCTATGAGGATGAATTTGTCCGTGTTACAAAGCGAGATACACAGTAAAATTTTATAAAACCAAAGACAATACGATATCGCAGATCTGCTTTTTTGCATTACAAACTGCCATTGACCGTGCGTTGTCCCCCATTGCAATAAACTTCTCTTTATTTTCTTTAAGCTCGGATATTACTTCACACAGCTTATCCGATGTCAGTTCTTTTTGCTCACACACCATTGCAGCAGCCCTGTTAACAAGAGTCATAGCATTATAATACTGATGATTCTCAGATGCATAGGGATAAGGAATAAGATATGAGGCTTTTCCGAGAACCTGTATCTCAGCAAGAGAGCTTGCCCCTGCTCTGCTTATAACAAGATCGGCAGCCGCCATATATTTTGCCATATCATAGATATATTCTGAAATATGTAAATTTTTATTCGTTTCAATGTCAACACCTGCTGCTTTCAGCTTCTCAGGCATTGTTCTTCCGTTTTGACCGTAACCGTGAATAAAAATAATATCCTCATCTGCAAATTTCTTTATGACTTCACACATATTGTCATTTATCGCAACAGCACCGAGACTGCCGCCTGTTGAAAGCACAACATCGGCATCGGATGGTATTCCGAGCTCTCTCCTTGCTGATGTTTTTTCAGCAGTAAGAATTTCCTCTCTTACGGGAAGTCCCGTGATATACGGTTCTTTTTTGCATTTAAGATATTTTTTTGCATCCTCCGATGTGAGCATTACCGCATCAACATACCTTGAAAGTGCAATATTTGTTTTACCCGGAAATGCATTCTGTTCATGGATTGCTGTCCGGATTCCCATTTTATGTGCCGTTCTTACAACAGGACCGCTGACATATCCTCCGAAGCCTACAGCCACATCGGGCTTGAATTCATTGATTATTTTTCTGCATTGTCCCGTAACAAAAGCAAGCTTCTTAAGCGTCCTGAGATTTTCAATTATTCCCGAAAATGACAGAGAACGCTGAAAACCGCTGATATTTATTGTTGCAAAATCGAAGCCTGATTTTGGAACAAGAGTTGCTTCCATATGATCTGCCGTACCGACAAAAAGTATTCCGGCATCAGGATAACGGCTTCTTATTTCCTGTGCAAGCGAAAGAGCGGGGTTTATATGTCCGCCGGTACCGCCTGCGGCAATAAGCACCTTCATAAGCTTCTCCCCTTCTTATACTTTTTTCATTCTTGAACTTCGGGAAACACTGAATAGTATTCCCATTTCAACAAGATTTATTATAAGTGCCGTTCTTCCGTAGCTGAAAAACGGAAGTGTGATACCCGTATTAGGAATAATATTTGTCGCAACACCGATATTAAGAAATACCTGTATGGCAAGCTTGAACGTAATACCGAATGCAACAAGTGCACCGTATCTTGTGGGGCAGTTGACACCGATTGCAATTCCTCGCCATATTACAAGACTGAAAAGAATGATTATTGCTACACCGCCGATAAAGCCCAGCTCTTCTACAATTATCGCAAATATCATATCGTTCTGAGGCTCGGGAACATAGTTGTATTTCTGTACCGACTGTCCGAGTCCTTTACCGAAAAATCCGCCTGAGCCTATTGCGTATAATGCCTGAATCGTCTGCCAATCTCCGCCCTGCAAATCTTTTTCGGAGCTGAGGAAATTTGTAATTCGATCAAGCATATATTCATTGAGTATTCCCGTTGCAAATACTATTGGAATAAGAACAATTACACAGCAGATAAAAAATGCAATCCAGGTAGGTCTGATCTCACCGACAAAAAGCATAATTGCCGCAACCGCAAGCATTATTATAGCACCCGAAAGATGTGAGCCTGCAAAAACAAGACCTACATATGCTCCGATTATTGCAATACTTCCTACTACGATTTTCCATGATTCATTGAAAACGGGTCTGCCGATTTTTCTGTTTATATTTGCCGCGAATCGTGTAACCCTCGGAAAACGCTTTAGAACAAGAGGCTTCTTGCTTACCATAAGATGATGCCAGCGATGAAGCATAAAAGCAAGAGTCAGCACAAGAGCAAATTTTGCAATATCAGAGGGCTGAAACTGAACACCGGCAATAGTGATCCATCTTTTTATATTACCGTCACCGTCACCAAAGAAAAGTGCCATTATAAGAAGACCAAAGGAAACGACAGTACCGAGAACCGCACCGCTCTCCATAAAGAGCATATGATTCATTTTACCTGCAATAACCATCAGCAACACACCGATGATCACACCTTCGAGCTGTTTTCTGAAATAATATGACGGCTCAAGACCGTCCGAATATGCATTCGGGTAGCTTGCCGAATAAAGCATCGTAAGACCTGCAAATATCAGTATAGACAAAAATACAAACAAAAGCACATCAAATGAGCCATTTGCCCATAATCCGCCTCTTGATCTTATATACTGCCCTACCAGGCTTTTTCTGTATTTTTTTGTAACACTCTGTTTCAATGAAGCAAAAGCCTGCATTTTTACCGCCTTTCAGCCGATTTATACGGCATTAACATTAATTTTTACCGCAGCATCCGTAAAGCTGTTTTACTTTACTGTAGTCTGCCAAACCAAGAAAGAGCAACTGCTGCCGCAGAGCCGATAACTGTGACAAGTGTAAAAACTTTACAGATTTTCTTCTCTCCCCAGCCGCTGAGTTCATAATGATGATGAATAGGAGCCATCTTGAAAAGCTTTTTACCTTTATGTGTTTTTATGTATGCTATCTGAAGAATATCGGATACAAATTCAAGAACATATATAAAGCCTATAAGAACAATAAGCCACGGAGAATCAAGTGAAAATGCAAATGTACAAACCATTCCGCCAAGGAAGAAGGAGCCAAGGTCACCCATTATGACCTTTGAAGGATTCCAGTTCCACATAAGGAAGCCCAGCAAAGCTCCGAAAAGAGAAGCACCGAGGACGGAAAGACCGGCAAAATTCATTATTACCGAGCAGACAGAAAAGCCGATACATACAACTGCAGTTACAGAAGAGCACAGACCGTCTACGCCATCTGTAAAGTTTACTGCGTTTACAGTACCGTATATCGCAATAAAGCCTAAAGTCCAGAAAATAAATGCATTTTCATATATTCCGAGATAAGGAATGAAAATGAAATTCACACCGCTTTTATATAATGTAAATAAATATACGGTAATAACAAGTATCTGTAAGATCGTTTTCTGAATCTCGGTAAGACCGAGATTTCTTTTTTTAACGACCTTTATATAGTCATCAATGAAACCTATAAAAGCAAAGGCTACTGCCATAAGTATACCGCTGAAAATCTTTATATAAACAACATTTTCCGGACGGGAATTATTGTTAAGCAACAGATTTCCGCCGAGAAGCTTATCTGTTATAAGTACAACAGTAACGGCGGCAAAAAAGCCTGCAATAATGAGGATGCCACCCATTGTGGGTGTTCCCTGCTTCTTTTTATGCCAGGAAGGACCGATATCAAGAATAGCCTGCCCGAATTTTAGTTTACGAAGCCACGGCACTACGGCAAATCCGAGTGCAAATGCTGTTACAAAACCTATCAGCACACATAACAAAAGAGCGAGCCATAAATTCATTATCATCTTTCCTTTCAATTAAGACCGAGTATTTTTTTAACGGTCATCTCATCGCTGAAATATTTTTTTTCGGAGCCGATACATTGATATTCCTCATGACCTTTTCCGGCAATAAGGACAGTATCTCCGTATTTCGCTTTCTTTAAAGCATAAGCTATTGCATTTTCCCTGTCAGGCTCAACAACGGTATTTCTTTTATTGCTGATGCCTGAAAGTATATCCCTTGTAATATTCTCGGGAGCTTCATTTCTCGGATTATCGTTTGTAATTATAACCGTATCCGATAATGCTGCCGCAGTTTTCCCCATAGCGGCCCTTTTGTTCTTATCTCTGTTACCTCCGCATCCGAAAACACAGATAAGTTTGTTTTTACATACCTTCCTCAGAGATTCAAGAACAGCTCTGAGTGCCTGCGGAGTATGTGCGAAATCAATATAAACCGTAATACCGTCTGCATTGATTTTTTGCATTCTTCCCTTTAATGAAGGAAGACATTCAATTGCTTCGCTTATCACATCAACAGGTATTCCGAGAAGTCCGGCAGCGGAAACGGCAGCCAATGTGTTATACACATCAAACTCTCCCGTTCCGTTCATTTTTACGGGAATGATATGCTTTTTATCGAAAAATATATAAGATATTCTGTCCTCGGCATATCTTACATCCTTTGCAGAAAAATCTGCAAACCTGTCTTTTGCCGAATATGTATAAACTTTTCCGTTACAGCCCGATGCAACCGTTTCGCTGTTGGCATCATCTGCATTAACAAGAGCACTCTGCGAAAGTGTAAACAGCCTTGCTTTTGCAGAAAGATAATTTTCAAAGGAGCCGTGCCAGTCAAGATGATCAGTACCTATATTGGTAAATACCGACAAGTGAAAGCTTATCGGGTCTGCACGCTTTTGCTGGAGTGCCTGTGAAGATACCTCCATAACACAGTATTCACAGCCGGAAGAATGAAAAGCGGCAAGCTCTTTATAGAGTATTTCGGGTGACGGCGTTGTGTACCCTGTTTCAAAAAAATGCTCGTCACTTTTACTGCCGAGAGTTCCGATACTGGCACATTTCCTCCCTGAATAAGCAAGTATATGTGTCAGATATTCACACACGGTCGTTTTGCCGTTTGTTCCCGTGATACCTATCATTTTCATTTGCCGTTCGGGGTGGGAATAAAATGCACTGCAAAGCTTACTCAGGGCAAGCCGTGCATCATCAGTCTTTACCGAACCCGCAAAATCATATGCCGTTTCGGAAACAATACACACAGCACCCTTTTCAATTGCTTCATCTACGAAAGAATTTCCGTCACAGCTACGCCCCTTCACCGCTACAAAAACACTGCCCTCACAGACATTTGCAATATTTTCGGTGACTCCCGTAACCTCACGGTCATACAAAGGCAGACAAACGCCGATCTCATCAAGCAATATACCAAGATTCAAAATAATACCTCCAAAAAAATCTGAGCCATTATTCTTCCTCTTTTTTTCACATCCGTTTATCAGTCTGAAATACCGCTTGTTTTGAAATAAACGGTTATTACACTTCCAAGCTCAAGCTCACAGCCTTCTTCATACTCCTGCTTATACGCAACAACGGAATCACTTGAGAAGGAGCTGCCCGAAATTCTGATATTAAAGCCTCTGCTTACTGCCACCTGATTTGCCTGTGAAACTGTCATTCCGCTGAAATCGGGTACAATTGCAGTTTCCTTTTCCACATTTTCCTCGGTGTAAAGAACTATAACACCGTTAGCAGGTGTTGTTCTTCCTGCCTCCGGAGACTGAGAAATAACTGTATCTCCGTTTCCTATAACCCTTACGGTATGCTCCGTTGAGGCAAGCTCTGCCTTTGCGGCGGAAATGGTCTTTCCTACCATATCGGGAGTAGCCTCTGAAAGCTTCGCAAGCTCTTCATCGGTATATTCCGGTTCAATACCCATAGAAGGCAGAATTCTTGAAAAGACTTCACCTGCAACGGGAGCAGCAATATCACCACCGGAATATCTTGCCCCTTTAGGATTGTCAATAACAATAACTACTGTAATTTCAGGGTCATCACAGGGAGCAAAGCCTGCAAAAGAAGCTATATACGCATTTGTATCAGTTACACCCGTTTTTTCACTGGTACCCGTTTTTCCTGCTACATGGTAGCCGGCAACATAAGCATTGGCACCCGTTCCTCTTTTTACGACCTCTTCCATATAAGATGTAACGGTAGCCGCTGTTGATTCTGAAACGACCTGTCTTTTTACGGTCGGCTTGGTTTCGGTAATGGTGTTTCCCGAATCGTCAATAGTTTTACTTACTATATACGGTTTCATCAGCTTACCGCCGTTACCGATTGCACTTATTGCAGCGGCAACCTGTATGGGAGTCACCTGATTGGACTGACCGAAAGATACGCTGACAAGGTTTGAGTTGGTAAATGAAATTTCAGGTGAATGGTATGTAACACCGGCAACGGGTGAGCCTTCACCGGGAAGGTCAATTCCGGTCTTTTCGGTAAAGCCGAATGCTTCAAAATATTTATAAAAAAGGTCAACACCTAATTTCTGTCCTACATAAACAGAAAAAGTATTACATGAATTTACAAGAAGTGTCATAGGAGTTTCCACACCGTGACCGACAGGATTATAGTCCTTGACCGTTCTGTCACCGACAGTTATGGTTCCTTGACAGGTATAGCTTGTATTTTCATTGATAACTCCCTCTTCAAGTGCACCGGCAACAAGAAATACCTTATAAACAGAACCTGAATAATAGAAGTCGGCAATGGCTTTGTTTTTCCATTGCAGCTGCTGTGCATTACTGTATGCAGTGCTTTTTTCCGCAGCATCCTCTATTGCATCAATTTCAGCCTGAGCCTCTTCCGATATTGTAAACGGATCGTTCGAATCATAGTCGGGCACATTACACATACCGAGAACGGCACCGGTTTTTGTATTCATAACAATTCCGTAAACATTATCAGCTTGATTTTCTTCAAGTGCACTGATACACGCACTTCTCAGTACCGTCTGTACCTCATTATCAAGAGTCAGCACATAATTTTCGCCGTTTTTGGCATCATATATTATCTTATTATTACTGTCAAGCTCGTTCGATCGGGCATCACGGAGTGTAAAGATCTTACCGTCAACACCCGTAAGTGTATCATCGTAATAATATTCAATACCGTAAAGTCCGTTGCCGTCAGTTCCGGTAAAGCCTATAACTGTCGATGCAAGCGTTCCGTCAGGATAATATCTTTTTGTATCAGGCTCACTGAAAATAATATCAGCAATCTCATTGTCCTTAGCATACTGAATTATTGCAGACATTTCCTTATATTCTACTTCATTTTTTACAATGAGATAGCCGTATTTGATATTCTTCTCTATTTTTTCTCTCAAGGCAACTGCATCAAGCTCAAGAATATCCGAAAGTCCGTCAACGACCTTAGAAAATTCTTCTTCGTCCTCAATCTTACTGGGATTTATTTGTATACGCCATACTGATGCCGTCTGTGCAAGAACATTCATTTTTGCATCATATATGGTTCCTCTTGATGAAGACAGCACCGAATCGTTATACTGCTGATCCTCAGCAAGACGCCTGTAGTCATCCCCCTTTACAATAGTAAGATAACCCAATCTTCCGCACAAAATAATAACGAGTGCAAACACAGCTATATATAATCCGAGGACAGCACGACGTGCACTTAACGAGGTCCGTTTCATTTCATCCTTTTTAGCAGCCAACGACTTATTCTCCCTTCACACACGGAATAATAATTTATAATATAACACCGACAAGGGCGAAATTATATTCGCCCCTGTTTTTCCGTTCCTTTTATATCGGGACCGTACATCTGATTCATTTATACAGTCCGACAATTAAATATATGCCAAAAAGCATATGCCGTATGCATAGTTTACTGATTGTTAAATAATGAAGATGCATAAAGCACCGTATCTCCCACGGAAAGGTCTATACATTCTATCTGATAGTTTTCAACCTTTGTCATTCCGAGAACCTCTGTAGCATATGTATCAATAACTGCAATACCCGTAATTCCGTTGAGAGTTGAAGAAAGACGCACATTCTCAGCCTGTTCAACAGCCAACAGCTCTTCAACCTCCTGAATCTGTCTGTCAAGGCTGTAATTTTTTGCACCTGCAACTATCTGCATACTTATAATCATAAACATCACGACCACAAATGCAAATACACCCAGAGATTTCTTAAGTCCGAAAAGCTCCTGTCTGCGAATCTCTTCCTGTGTTATGGGCTCTACCTTTTTTATATCCGAATTTCTTTTTTCTTCTTTTCTTCTCTGAGGAGCCGCAGATGAGGTGGGCTCGAAATATTCAAAATCAAAAGCTCTTGCCTGATTATCAGCCATCTTTTTTCCTATCTCCTTTATTTATAGATCCTTATAATATTATTTTAACTTTATTATACTTCTGAGTCTTGCACTGTGACTGCGAGGATTTCTTTCAAGCTCTTCTTCAGAAGGAGCAAGCGACTTAAACTGCAGCTCACCTCTCGGTGTTTTTCCGCACACACAAACGGGAAAATCCTTGGGACAGGTACAGCCCTCGCAGAATTTTTTAAAAGCATTCTTAACTGCTCTGTCTTCAAGCGAATGAAATGTGATTATCGAAAGCACACCGCCGACCTTAAGAGCATCAAACATTTTTTCTATTGAGGGGGTAAGGTCCTCATACTCCTTGTTTACGGCAATTCTTACTGCCTGAAACACTCTTCTTGCAGGATGTCCGCCTTCTCTTCTTGCTCGGGCAGGAATACCGTCTTTTATGGTTTCAGCAAGCTGAAAGGTCGTTTCATATGGAGCCTTTTCCCTTCTTGCAACGATAAGCCTTGCTATACTTTTTGCAAATTTCTCTTCTCCGTAGCAAGTGAATATTCTGACAAGCTCTTTTTCACTGTATGTATTGATTATATCCCTTGCACTTATACCCTCCTTGCTCATTCGCATATCAAGAGGGGCATCATTATGAAAGGAAAATCCACGCTCGGGAGTATCGAGCTGATAAGAGCTGACTCCGAGGTCTGCAATTATTCCGTCGAATGCAGCAATACCGAGCTCGCTCATTCTTTTATCTATTTCACAGTAGTTGCTTTTTACTATCGTTATATTATTTTTATCCTTAAATCTTTCATTCAGATTTCTGATCGCATCCGGATCTCTGTCAAATGCCACAAGCCTGCCCTTATCGGAAAGTCTCGAAAGAATCTCATTGGAGTGACCGCCGCCGCCTGCAGTACAGTCGGCATAAATACCGTCAGGGACAATCTTCAGAGAATCAACGGTTTCATAAAACAAAACAGGAATATGATTAAACTGCATATCAATTTTTCCTTAATCAATAGAATATTTCAGGGAACTTATCGGGAGTAAGCTCATCCTCGCCACCCTGATCAATGAAGTCATTTTCACTCCAAATCTCAATACGGTTGCCTTCACCCGTAAGATATACGGTATCACCGAGAGAGGCATAAGAAATATAATCTGCGGGAATTGTAAATCTGCCCTGCTTATCAGGACTTATATATTTTGCAGCCCTCGTTATAACTCTTGCCTGTGCTCTTCCCTCTTTTGTTCCGGCAAGAAGTCTTGTCTGCTTAAGTATCTCATCAAAATTTTCAGTATCATATATTGAAATACAGCCGTCGGGAGATTTGAAAAGAACGAACTCCGGCATAAGAGCACTTCTGAAACGAAGAGGGATTATAAGACGGCTTCCGTTTTCAAGAGTGTGCTTTGACACACCGAGGTAACTGTTTCCCATTTTCGTTTCACTTCCTTTCAACTCCAATTAGCATCATTTTTAACCCAATTGACTCCAAATAATTTAGTTATATTATAGTGATAACATCTTTGAAAATCAAGGGGTTTGAGCACTTTTTTTTGCATTTTTAAAAATTTTTTTAAATATTTTTTGTGTTTTGTGAAAATATATTTTTCAATCGACACAAAAGTGTTGTTTTTTTCGCTTCGCAACGCATAAACTTGTGATATCGGACAGTTCCGAGAATAAATTACCATTAGGAGGAAAAAATGAAAAAACTGACCTTTGTGCTTATCTCTCTGATATCGCTTTCGCTCATATTCAGCTCTTGTTCAATGGGCACTACGGAAGAAACGACCTTGACGGCAGAAGAAACAACTCTCGCTCCCGTAAACGGCGAAGAAACAAATTCCGCAGAAAATGTTTTTGCAGAGCAAGACGAAACAACAACTGCTGCAGAAAGCGAAGCATCAGCTACTGAAGAAACCGAATATACCGTAGGCTAAAGCAACATAAAAAGAAGCCCTTGACAGGTATTTCACCTTCAAAGGCTTCTTTATCTTTTAAACAAAAAGTTTTCTTAATTTTGCATCCAAACTGTTTATTATAAGAAAGTTAATAATTATACTAATTTCAAGTTGACAAACAGCCTTGTTCGTGTTAAACTATTGAAGAAAAAAATGAACTGTTTATCGGCATTGAAAAACCGTACGCAGATGCGAAAATGCTTATGTGTTTTCGCTGTTGTTTTATGTCTGCGGGGGATTTCGCTCCGATTTTGATGAAAGGAAAAAAAATGACAGGATCAATGAAGGCCAATGTTATAGGATCATCATTATTCACCGATTTTTCAATCGGCACGGGTGATTTATTCTCTATTGCCGGCATTGATGAGAAGTTCAACGATAGTAAATATACTGTTTTTCCCGGTTTTTGCGATGTGCATGTGCATTTTCGTGAGCCGGGTTTTTCTTATAAAGAGGATATGAAAAGCGGTAGTCTTTCAGCTTCTCACGGTGGCTACACGGCAGTATGCACAATGCCGAATCTCTCACCTGTACCCGACAGTGTTGAAAATCTCAATGTTCAGCTTAATGCGATAAAAAAGGACGCACTTATATCGGTCTATCCCTATGCGGCAATTACCGTAGGCGAAAAGGGTGAAGTGCTTTCGGATATGGAAGCACTTGCAAAAAACTGCATAGCATTTTCCGACGACGGCAAGGGTGTGCAGTCTGATGATATGATGAGAGAAGCGATGCTTAAGGCAAAGCAGCTCGGAAAAATAATAGCAGCTCACTGTGAGGTAAACGACCTGCTTGAGGGCGGATATATCCACAAGGGTGAATATGCAAAAGCACACGGACATAAAGGCATCTGCTCCGAAAGTGAATGGAAGCAGATAGAAAGAGACCTCCGCCTTGTAAAAGAAACAGGCTGTAAATATCATGTGTGCCACATATCAGCAAAGGAAAGCGTTGAGCTTATAAGACAGGCAAAAAAAGACGGGCTTGATGTTACCTGTGAAACAGGTCCTCATTACCTTGTTATGAACGATTCCTTCTTACAGGAGGACGGAAGATTCAAAATGAATCCTCCGCTTCGCTCGGAAGAAGACAGATTGGCACTCATAGAGGGCATAAAAGACGGAACAATAGATATGATAGCAACAGACCACGCACCTCATTCAGCAGAGGAAAAATCAAAAGGTCTTGCAGGAAGTGCATTCGGAATCGTAGGTCTTGAAACTGCATTTTCGGTAATGTACACTCACTTTGTAAAAACCGGCGAAATGAGCCTTGAAAAGCTCATCCGGCTTATGGCAATAAATCCGAGAAAACGCTTCGGAATTCCCTTTGACGGTAGCTTTACCGTATGGGATCTTGAAAAAGAATATACGGTAAATCCCGCAGAATTCCTTTCCAAGGGAAGAGCAACACCCTTTACGGGCGAAAAGCTTACAGGCGTTTGTATGCTTACAGTCTCGGGTAATAAAAAAGTTTATGAATATCGGAATATATAAGGAGAGAAAGTTATGGCTAAAAGAAAAGACATCAAAAAAATTATGATCATAGGCTCAGGCCCGATAGTTATCGGACAGGCTGCCGAATTTGACTATGCGGGCACACAGGCTTGCCTTGCACTTAAAGAGGAGGGCTACGAGGTAGTTCTGTGCAACTCAAACCCTGCAACCATTATGACCGACACAACGATAGCAGACAAGGTCTATATGGAGCCTCTTACTCTCGAATACATCGCAAAGATCCTCCGTTTTGAAAGACCCGACGCTATACTTCCCGGCATCGGCGGACAGACAGGTCTTAACCTTGCAATGCAGCTTGAAAAGAAGGGTGTTCTTAAGGAATGCGGCGTTGAGCTTCTCGGCACAAGCAGTGAAAGCATTGAAAGAGCCGAGGACAGAGAGCTTTTCAAGGAGCTTTGCCAGTCTATAGGCGAGCCTACAATCCCCTCTGAAATAACTTATTCTCTTGAAGAAGCAAAGGAAGCTGCCGAAAGAATCGGCTATCCCGTTGTTCTTCGTCCCGCATTCACTCTCGGCGGTACGGGCGGCGGCTTTGCATATAATAAAGAAGAGCTTATCGACATCGGAACAAACGCTTTCAAGCTCTCCCCCGTTCATCAGGTCCTTATTGAAAAAAGTGTAAAGGGCTACAAGGAAATTGAATTTGAAGTTATGCGTGACGGAAGCGACCACGCAATCACCATCTGCGGTATGGAAAACATTGACCCCGTCGGTGTTCATACAGGCGACTCCCTTGTTGTAGCTCCCATTCTCACTCTTAATGAGCACGACCACAAGATGCTCAATGACAGTGCAATAAAAATTATCCGTGAGCTCAAGATCGAAGGCGGCTGTAATGTTCAGTTTGCACTCAATCCCACTACAAGCGAATACTATCTTATCGAAGTAAATCCCCGAGTCTCCCGTTCATCCGCACTCGCATCAAAGGCTTCGGGATATCCCATCGCAAGAGTTACTGCAAAAATTGCAGTAGGTATGACTCTTGAAGAAATTGCAATTGCAAATACAACTGCAGCATTCGAGCCAAGACTTGACTACATCGTTGCAAAGTTCCCCCGCTTCCCCTTTGACAAGTTTGCAGGTGCTCCCAATACTCTCGGCACACAGATGAAAGCAACAGGCGAGGTTATGGGTATCGGTACCACACTTGAAGAATGTCTTCTGAAATCAGTCCGCTCTCTTGAAACAGGTGTATGCCACTTCCACCTTGCAAAGTTTGACAGTATGTCAACCGTGGAGATATATGACTATATCAAGGAATTCAAGGACGACAACATCTTTGCGGTAGCAGAGCTTTTCAGAAGAGGCGAAACGGTAGATGCTCTTCATGAGGCAACAGCTATCACAGCATACTTCCTCGAATCCATAAAGAAGATTGTTGACTTTGAAGCAAGAATAATTGCAAACCCGAGTGATTTTGAAGTTCTTAAAGAAGCAAAGAAGATAGGCTTCTCCGATAAGATCATCGCAAAGCTCTGGGGTATGTCCGAAACAGAGGTTTATGCTATGAGAAAAGAGCATAATCTCTTCCCTGTTTTCAAAATGGTTGACACTTGCCATACAAATGCATATATCCCCTATTTCTACTCCTCATATTACGATGAAAATGCTTCAAGACTTACAGATAAGAAAAAGCTTGTTGTTCTCGGTGCCGGTCCCATACGTATCGGTCAGGGTGTTGAATTCGACTACTCAACAGTTCACGCAGTAACAACAATCAAAAAATCAGGCTACGAAGCAATTATCATAAACAACAATCCCGAAACAGTTTCAACTGACTATACAACGGCAGACAAGCTCTATTTCGAGCCTCTCACAACAGAGGATGTTATGAACATTCTTGAATTTGAAAAGCCCGAAGGTGTTATCGCTTCTCTCGGCGGACAGACTGCAATCAACCTTGCTGAGCCCTTAAGAGCAAGAGGCATAAAGATTATAGGTACAGACTGCGATGCAATTGAAAAGGCAGAAAACCGTGACAGCTTTGAAAAGATTCTTAAGGAGCTTAACATTCCTCAGCCCAAGGGCAAGGCAGTTACAAAGATTGAAGACGGTGTCAACGCCGCTGCTGAAATCGGCTATCCCGTGCTTGTTCGTCCCTCATTCGTTCTCGGCGGCCGTGCTATGCAGATTGTTGCAAACGAAGAACAGCTTCGCCATTACCTCAAGACAGCCGTTGAAATCGACGAGGACAAGCCCGTTCTTGTTGACAAATACATTCAGGGTAAAGAGGTTGAGGTTGATGCTATCTGTGACGGTATTGATGTGTTCGTCCCCGGCATTATGGAGCTTGTTGAAAGAACAGGTATTCATTCCGGTGACTCAATAAGTGTTTATCCCACCTTCTCCGTTTCGGACAAGGTAAAGGGCACAATACTTCAGTATGCAAAGAAGCTCGGTCTCGGCATCGGAATAATAGGTCTTTACAACATTCAGTTCATCGTTGATGACAATGACGATGTTTATATCATTGAGGTTAACCCCCGTTCATCCAGAACAGTTCCTTTCCTTTCAAAGGCAACAGGCTATTCACTTGCCGATATAGCAACGGAAGTTATTATGGGCAAGACGCTTAAGGAACAGGGAATCTTCAGCATATATCCCGACGAAAAGAAGAGATGGTATGTAAAAGTACCCGTATTCTCCTTCTCAAAGATAAGAGGACTTGACGCTTACCTTTCCCCCGAAATGAAATCTACAGGCGAAGCTATCGGTTATGACGATAAGCTCAACCGTGCACTTTATAAGGCTTTACAGGCAGGCGGAACAAAGCTTCAGAATTACGGTACAGTATTTGCAACGATTGCAGATAAGGACAAGGATGAAGCACTTCCCCTTATCCGCCGTTTCTACAACCTCGGCTTCAACATTGAAGCAACAGAGGGTACAGCAGACTTCCTCAAGTCCCACGGAATCAGAACTCATGTTCATAAGAAGATAAGCGAAGGCAGTACAGAAATCATTGACGCTATCCGTCAGGGTCATATTGCATATGTTATCAACACAAGAGATATCGGTTCAAACGGCCCTCTCAGTGACGGTCACGAAATAAGAAGATATGCAACCGATAATAATATCACTATCTTCACAGCTCTCGACACGGTAAGAGTTCTTCTTGATGTTCTTGAAGAAACAACTCTTTGCATATCCACAATAGATGCTTAAGGAGATATCATGAAACAAAGTTTATTTAAGATAACCGAAAACCGCCCTCTGACAAAAGACGTATACATTATGCGTCTTCAGGGCGATACCTCGGACATAACAGTTTCCGGACAGTTTGTTAACCTCAAGCTTAACGGCCTTTATCTCAGACGCCCTATTTCCGTTAACGATGTCACGGGTGATATTCTCACGCTGATATATAAGGTCGTCGGAAAAGGCACAGAGCTTATGAGCACAATGACTTCGGGTGAGCTTGACATTCTCACGGGCCTCGGAAACGGCTATGACACCTCCCTTTCAGGGGAAAATGTGCTTTTGGTCGGCGGCGGTGCAGGTGTCCCTCCCCTTTATATGCTTGCCAAAAAGCTTCTTTCAGAGGGTAAAAGAGTAAGCGTTATTTTAGGCTTCAACACCGAAAGCGAAGTGTTTTTTGAAAAGGAATTTTCAGAACTCGGCTGTGATGTAACGGTTACAACAGTTGACGGAAGCCACGGTATAAAGGGCTTTGTTACAAATGCTCTCCCCAAGTATCCCGATGCAACATATTTTTATACCTGCGGTCCCGAGCCTATGCTCAAGGCTCTTTATAATGCAACCGATATTTCGGGACAGTTCAGCTTTGAAGAGAGAATGGGCTGCGGCTTCGGTGCTTGTATGGGCTGCTCATGCAAAACACTTTACGGTAACAAGAGAATCTGTAAGGACGGTCCTGTTCTTAAGAAGGAGGAGATAATATGGGAAAAATGAGTGTTGACCTTTGCGGAATAACCCTTGACAATCCCGTTATCCCCGCAAGCGGTACCTTCGGCTACGGCTATGAATTCGCAGAGCTTTACGACATAAACATTCTCGGAACATTCTCCTTTAAGGGAACAACAAAGGAGCCGAGATTCGGAAATCCCACTCCGAGAATTGCAGAATGTACAGCCGGTATAATAAATGCGGTAGGTCTTCAGAACCCCGGTGTTGAAAAGGTAATTTCCGAAGAGCTTCCGAAAATGAGAAAGGTTTTTCACAAAAAGGTAATGGCAAATGTCAGCGGTTTCTCAGTACCCGACTATGCATATACCTGTGAAAAGCTTGATAAATGTGAAGAAGTGGGCTGGCTTGAAGTAAACGTCAGCTGTCCCAATGTTCACGGCGGCGGAATGAGCTTCGGCACATCCCCCGAGGCTGCGGCAGAGGTTACAAGAGAAGTAAAAAAAGTAACAACAAAGCCTGTCATTATAAAGCTTTCCCCCAATGTTACCGATATCGTAAGCATTGCAAAGGCATGTGAAGAAGCAGGTGCAGACGGAATAAGTCTTATAAATACGCTTCTCGGAATGAGAATCGACCTTAAAACAAAAAAACCTGTAATTGCCAATAAAATGGGCGGTTTCTCGGGAAGTGCAATCTTCCCCGTTGCCGTAAGAATGGTATATCAGGTAGCTTCTGCCGTTAATATCCCCGTTGTCGGTATGGGCGGTGTTGCAAGTGCAGAAGATGTCATTGAAATGATGCTTGCCGGTGCCACAGCGGTTGAAATCGGCGCACAGAATCTTGTAGATCCTTTCTGTGCAAGAGATATCATTAATGACCTTCCCCGTGTTATGGAAAAATACAACATAAATTCACTTTCAGAGATTATAGGAGGAGCAAGATAATGGGTAAAGATGTAATTATTGCCTGCGATTTTCCGAACAAAGAAAAGGTTATGAGTTTCCTTGACCTTTTTACGGAGGAAAAGCCTTTCGTAAAAATCGGTATGGAGCTTTTCTACGGTGCAGGCCCTGAAATCGTTAAAGAAATCAAGGCAAGAGGACACAAGATTTTCCTTGACCTCAAGCTTCACGACATTCCCAATACAGTAAAAAAATCAATGGCTGTTCTTTCAGGTCTTGATGTTGATATGACAAATCTTCACGCATCGGGCACAGTAAGAATGATGGAAGCAGCTCTTGAAGGGCTCACCCGTGAAGACGGTACTCGTCCCATTCTTATTGCTGTTACACAGCTTACTTCCACAGATCAGGAAGCTATGGAAAATGACCTTCTTATAAAAGAGCCCATCGACAAGGTTGTTATGCACTATGCAGAAAATGCAAAGAAGGCAGGTCTTGACGGTGTTGTATGCTCTCCCCTTGAGGCAGAAAAGGTACACACGGTTTGCGGAAAAGACTTTGTTACGGTTACTCCCGGTGTTAGATTTGCTGACGGAGAAATCGGTGACCAGAAGAGAGTTATGACTCCCGAGCAGGCAAAGCTTATCGGCTCCGACTACATCGTTGTGGGAAGACCCATTACAGGAGCGGAAGACCCCGTAGCAGCATACAGAAGATGCGTTAAAGAATTCGTAGATTAAGAGGTAGATAAAATGGAAAGCTATAAGAGAGAATTTATACAGTTTCTTGAGGGTGCAGGTGTTCTCAAGTTCGGTGATTTCACAGCAAAAAGCGGAAGAAAGATTCCCTATTTTATAAATGCAGGTGACATTAAGACCGGTGACCAGATCTCAAAGCTCGGCGAGTTTTATGCAAAGGCATACTTTGAAAAAGTAGGCAACAAGAGAACTGTTCTCTATGGCCCTGCTTACAAGGGTATTCCGATTGCAGTTTCAGTTGCCTGTGCTCTTTCAAAGGAAGGACTTGATGTTCCCTTCTTCTTCAACAGAAAAGAAGAAAAGGATCACGGCGAGGGCGGTGTTTTCGTAGGCTACAAGCCCGTGGCAGGCGAAGAAATCGTTATTGTTGAGGATGTTATCACAGCAGGTACAGCTATAAGAGAAAGCATGGCTATCCTTTCCTCTCTCAAGGGAACAAAGGTTGCTGCAACATTCGTTATGGTTGACAGAAAAGAAAAGGGACAGACAGAAAAGTCCGCAATGGCAGAGGTAGGCGAAGAATTCGGCTTCCCCGTATACTCTGTTGTTGATGTTTACGATATTATTGAATATCTTGAAGAAGATCCTAAAAACAAGGAAAATGTTGACAGAATCAAGGCATACCTTGAAATCAACGGTGCAAAGGCATAAAAATAGCATAAGAACAGAAAGGACACGGCATAAATGAGAAGTCTTATAAGTATTTTTGATTTAACCGTCCCCGAAATAGATGAGCTTATCGAAACCGCTAAGGATATTATAGCAAATCCCGATAAGTACGCTGAAAAATGCAAAAGAAAGAAGCTTGCAACACTTTTCTATGAGCCCTCGACAAGAACAAGGCTCAGCTTTGAAGCGGCTATGCTTGAGCTTGGTGGCTCTGTCCTCGGATTCTCGGAGGCCACAAGCTCATCTGCAGCTAAAGGTGAAAGCGTTGCCGATACAGCAAAGGTCATAAGCTGTTATGCAGATATCATAGCAATGCGTCATCCCAAAGAAGGTGCTCCCTTTGTTGCGGCTGAAAATGCAGATGTTCCCGTTATAAACGCAGGTGACGGCGGTCACAACCACCCCACACAGACGCTTACAGACCTTCTCACAATTCACCGTGAAAAGGGCAGCCTCCACGGCTTTACAATAGGCTTCTGCGGTGACCTTCGCTACGGAAGAACCGTTCATTCGCTGATCGAAGCACTTTCCCGTTATGAGGACATAAATGTGGTGCTTATCTCACCCACAGAGCTTCGTCTTCCGGGAAATATAAAGAAAAAGTACCTTAAAGAGGGCTATTTCAAGGAAACACACAGCCTTGAGGAAGCACTTCCCGAGCTTGACATTCTTTATATGACAAGAATTCAGCAGGAAAGATTCCCCACCTTCGAGGAGTATCTGAAGCTCAAGGATTCCTATTGCCTTGATACAGATAAGCTTACTCACGCAAAAGAAACTCTTACAATTATGCATCCCCTCCCTCGTGTAAATGAGATAAGCGTAGGGGTTGACAAGGACCCGAGAGCCTGTTACTTCAAGCAGGCACTCAACGGCAAATATATAAGAATGGCACTTATTCTCAAGCTTCTGGAAGAAGCAGAAAAAGACAGCGTATATCATCCTGTTACGGATTTTGTTATTGATAACACTCTTCGTTGTGACAACAGCAAGTGTATAAGCTCCATTGAACAGGAGCTTCAGCACAAGTTCCGTCTTACAGACAGCGAAAACGGTGTTTACAGATGTATTTACTGCGAAAGACAGACCAACAAAAACTGACCTATATATTTGTTTTGTGCCTTGACTGAATTCAGTATTTATGTTAAAATAATAGGCGTATATACAGTACTTTACGACTGACGGAATTATGTGGAGCACCACAGAGGAGTAAAGTAATACAAAAAAAGCCGACCGTCTGGGCACATTTACTCACAAGGTATCTGTGCCCATTTTTGTTTTTTGTAAAGGGCGAAATGCCGAACAGCCTTTAAGAATAACGCTTTCAGACTGTTCAGAATTACACTCGCCAACAAAAAAGGAGGTAAAAAAATGAAGAAAGTCGGAATCGTTATGGGAAGCGACAGCGATCTTCCCATCATAAAAAAAGCAACAGACACATTAAAAGAGTTAGATATACCCTTTGAGGTACATATATATTCAGCTCACCGTACTCCTGAGGAAGCAAGAGATTTTTCTCTTAATGCAAGGGACAACGGCTTCGGTGCAATAATATGTGCTGCAGGTATGGCAGCACACCTTGCAGGTGCGGTTGCGGCAAATACAACACTTCCCGTTATCGGAATTCCCTGTAAATCCTCCGTTCTTGACGGAATGGATGCACTTTTATCAACTGTTATGATGCCTCCCGGAATTCCCGTAGCAACTGTTGCAATAAACGGGGGTGCAAATGCGGCACTTCTTGCGGCACAGATGATAGCAATTGAAGATAAAGAGCTTGCGGATAGACTTGATGCAAAAAGAAAAGCTGCGGCAGCAGTTGTTTTAGAAAAGGATAAAAACGTTCTTTCTCAGCTTTAATATCAGCAAAAAAACCACACCCACAGCACAAAAGGAGGAAGACACAATGGGCGGATTTTTCGGTGCGGTCTGTAAAGAAGACGCAATGAGCGATGTATTTTTCGGCACAGACTACCATTCACATCTCGGAACAAAAAGCGGCGGTATGGCGGCTTACGATAAAACAATCGGATTACAGAGAGTAATTCACAATATTCAGAACTCACCATTCAGAACAAAATTTGAAGATATATTCGATGAAATGAAGGGTTCTTCGGCTATAGGCTCAATAAATGACAGCGAGCCTCAGCCTCTTCTTATACGTTCCAATCTCGGAACATATGCAATCTGCGTTATCGGTATAATCAACAATGCAGATGCTCTCATAAAGCAGTATCTTACCTTTTCAAGCGGTCACTTCGGTGCTATGACAGGAGGTGCCGTTAACTCAACGGAGCTTATCGCCGCACTTATTAATCAGAAGAGCAATTTTGTTGAGGGTATCACCTTTGCACAGCAGTCCGTTGAGGGCACTGCAAACATTCTGATACTCAAAGACGACGGTGCAATAATTGCGGCAAGAGACAGGCTCGGCAGAATCCCTGTTATGATAGGAAAAAGCGAAGACGGTTTCTGTGCTTCATTTGAATCCTTCGCCTACAAAAAGCTCGGATATCAGGATTACAAAGAGCTGGGTCCGGGAGAAATAGTTGAGCTTACCTGTAACGAAGTAACACAGCTTGCTCCCCCACAGAAGAAGATGCGTATCTGCTCCTTTTTATGGACTTATTACGGATACCCTACCTCCACATACGAAGGTGTGAATGTTGAGGTAATGAGATACAAAAACGGCGTTATTCTTTCAAAAAATGATAAAAAGAACGGACTTACAAAGGATATTGAATATGTCTGCGGTGTGCCCGATTCGGGAACGCCCCACGCAATCGGTTATGCAAATGAAAGTGATATTCCCTTTGCAAGACCTTTCATAAAATACACACCTACCTGGCCCAGAAGCTTCACTCC
>CAYTRD010000025.1:0-27770 GCA_964440255.1 uncultured Ruminococcus sp.
AGGGCAAGGATCTTCAGGGTAAGGGCTTCGACCCCAGAAAGCTTCTCGCTCCCGGCTTTGAAGCAATCAAGGCAACAGTTAAGGAAAAGATGGAGCTCTTCGGTTCCGTAAACAAGGCATAATAAATGACTTTTCACGAAAAGAGAGCAGTAGAGCTTTTCAGATGCGGCTGCAACTGCTCACAGGCGGTATTTGCCGCATTTTCCGATGTTACGGGAATTGACGAAAAAACCGCTATGCGTATGTCCTCATCCTTCGGAGGGGGACTGGGCCGTCTTCGTGAGGTTTGCGGTGCGGTAAGCGGGATTTCACTTGCCGCAGGCTGTCTTTGGGGTTACGATGATTTAGAAGATAAATCACTTAAAACCGAGCACTATAAGCTGGTGTCAGGTATGGCAAATAAGTTTTCGGATATTTTCGGCACTTACATATGCCGTGAGATATTAAGTCTTAAGGAGTATAAATATTCTCCCGTGGCAGAAGAAAGAACTCCCGAATTTTACGCTAACCGCCCCTGCGAAAAATGCATAGCAGCCGCCGCAAGAATACTTGACGAGGAAATAGAAAAAAGAAAATGATTTTTTGCAGGAAGTCGGTTTTCCGGCTTCTTGTTTTTTTTGTGCTATTATGTTAAACTTGTACCAGAAAACAAATAGGAGAATGACGATGCTGATACTTTCACCCGATGAAATAAGAAATGCCGAGAATATGGCAAACCAAAACGGACTTTCTTTTGAAGATATGATGGAAAGTGCGGGAATGGGCTGTGCGGAGCATATATTTAAGAATTATCCCGACAGTAAAAATATTGTTATTCTCTGCGGAAAAGGCAAAAACGGTGGAGACGGTTTTGTTATTGCAAGATATCTTTTTGAAGCGGGAAAGGATGTAAATGTCGTCTGTTGCTTCAATTCCCCCTCCGATGAGCTTTCTGAAAAGAACAAAAAGAGAATTGAGGGAAGCGTTAACATTGTTGACGGAAGCACGGTTACAAAAAGAATTACAGCTTTACTTTACCACGCAGATATTATAGTTGATGCGGTTTTCGGAATCGGCTTCAAGGGAGTTCTTCCCGAAAACATAAGAGAATTTTTCTTTATAAGCAAAAACACAGATGCTGTAAAAATTGCGGTAGATATTCCGAGCGGTCTTTCCTGTGACAGTGAAAATACGGCAAATTGCTTCCGAGCCGATGAAACTCTTTCAATGCTGTGCTTCAAGAAAGAGCATATTTATAAGCCCTTCAGTGCTATCTGCGGAAAAGTCACAGTTATACCGATAGGTTTCTCCTATATTTCTGACGGGATTCAGGCAAAAAGCCGTAAAGAAATTAATGAAATGCTCCCCTGCCGTCCCTTTGATTCAAACAAAGGCACATTCGGGAAAGCCCTCATAATTGCAGGAAGCTATAAAATGCCCGGTGCTTCAATAATTGCAACCAAAGGGTCTCTTTCAACAGGAGCAGGGCTTACGGCTCTTTGTTTTCCCGACTGTATTTATTCAGCCGTAACATCTTCGCTGACAGAAAATGTTTTCATTCCTCTCCCCTCCGACGAAAAAGGCTGTTTCAAAAAGAGTGCGGCAAAAGAAATAATAGGAAGCCTTTCACAGTATCAGGCAATTGCAATAGGCCCCGGTATGGGTGATTTTCCCGAAACAGAGGATATGCTGAAAACAATTATAAAATGCTATGACGGGAAGCTTATTATTGACGCAGACGGAATAAATATTCTGTCCCGTAATATACATATATTGAAAGAGACAGATGCGGATATTCTTATAACTCCGCATCCCGGGGAAATGTCACGGCTTACAGGTAAAACTGTTTCCGAAATCAATTCCGACAGAAGCTCTGTCGCAACAGATTTTGCAAAAGAACACGGCATAAATGTGCTCCTTAAGGGTGCAAATTCCGTAATCGCCTCTTATGACGGAAGAATTTTCATCAATCCGACAGGCTCATCAGCACTTTCAAGAGGCGGAAGCGGAGATCTGCTGACAGGTATAGCCGTATCCTTTGCAGCACAAGGACTTTCAACCTTTGACAGCGGTGTGCTTTCTTCCTATGTTCACGGACTTGCAGGAGAAAAAGCGGAAAAGAAATACACTTCCTACTGTTCCACGGTTGAAAGAATAACCGACTGCATCCCCGAAGCTCTTTCTGAAATCATTTCGGGAAAGTGATATTTTGAAGAGATTTTCTGTTTTATTGCCCATAATACTTATATTCTGCTTTATTTTTTCTTCCTGTGAAAATCCCGTTTTCACAAAAGAATTTATCCCCGAAAAAAGCTTCACCGTTCATATGAAAGCAGTTAAATCGGATAAAGAGTTTGAAGCGGATATAACCTGTCTTAACATCGAAGATATAACAATAGCCTTTACATATCCGAAAGAGCTTTCGGGCTTTTCCGTAAAAACCAACGAAGACGGCTATTCGGTCAACATTTTCGGCGTTCAGGATGAATTTTCGGGCAGCGAAATAAACAATGCTTCTCTTCTCAATGTACTCATAAAAACAGTTCAGTTATCCGTCTTTTCCAATCACGGACTTTTCAGCGAAAAGGACGAAACTTACGAAGCGAACATCACAGTTGACGGTATTCCCGTTTTTGTAAGCTTCACTAAAGACGGATATTTACGGGAAATGCGGGTCGACACCCTGAATTTTTCAGCACAGTTTGAAATTTAGGTTGACAAAACCGAAAAAAAACAATATACTTGCATTTGTAAATATTATATTGCAACGGTACAGTTAAGAAAAACAGAGATTTCTTCAGAGAGAAAACGGCTGGTGTGAGTTTTTGTAATCGGTTTTTTGTGCCCCTGTACGGCAACAGAGTGATGAATTCTGCGTAATTTCTGCGTTAAAGGATATCGAGAGGTGCTTGGCACAATTCGGGTGGTACCGCGGTTTTTCCGTCCCGAAAATGTGACAGGTGCTTTTTTGTTTTTTACGGCTAAAATTTTATTAAATAAAGGAATGTGAACAAAAATGGAATGGACAGGACTTAACGAGATACGCGAAAAGTATCTCAAATTCTTCGAAACAAAAGAACATCTTCGTCTCCCCAGCTTCTCCCTTATTCCTCAGGGAGACAAGAGCCTTCTTCTTATCAATGCCGGTATGGCTCCCATGAAGAAATACTTTACAGGCGAAGTAACTCCTCCCTCAAAGAGAGTAACCACTTGTCAGAAGTGCATCAGAACTCCCGACATTGAAAGAGTCGGAAAAACTTCCCGTCACGGCACCTTCTTTGAAATGCTGGGTAACTTCTCCTTCGGTGACTATTTCAAGCACGAAGCAACAAAATGGGCTTGGGAATTCTGCACAGAGGTTATGGAAATGCCCGTGGAAAATCTCTGGGTAAGTATTTTCCATGAGGATGACGAAGCATTCGACATATGGACAAAGGAAGTAGGCGTTTCTCCCGACAGAATCGTAAGACTCGGCAGAGAAGATAACTTCTGGGAGCACGGTGCAGGCCCCTGCGGTCCCTGTTCCGAAATCTATTATGACAGAGGTGCAGAAAACGGATGCGGCAGTCCCGACTGTAAGGTAGGCTGTGACTGTGACCGTTTCGTTGAATTCTGGAACCTTGTTTTCACACAGTTTGAAAATGACGGTAACGGAAATTATACAAGACTCAAGAATCCCAACATCGACACAGGTATGGGACTTGAGAGACTTGCCTGTATTTCACAGGGTGTAGGCAATCTTTTTGAGGTTGACACAATTCAGAACATTATGAAACACATAATGGAAATTGCAGGCGTAAAGTATCACGAAAATGAAAAGAGCGACGTTTCTCTTCGTGTTATCACTGACCACATCAGAAGCACAACAATGATGATTTCCGACGGTGTTATGCCCTCAAATGAAGGCAGAGGTTATGTTCTCCGCAGACTTCTCCGCCGTGCTGCACGACACGGAAGACTTTTAGGTATCGAAAGACCTTTCCTTTCAGAAGTTTGCGAAACGGTAATAAAAGAAAGCGGTGCTGCTTATCCTCAGCTTACTGAAAAGAAGGATTATATCCTTAAAATAATTGCTATTGAAGAGGATAATTTCAACAAGACCATTGATTCAGGGCTTCGTCTTCTTGAAGATATGATTTCATCCTCTGACGGCAAGGTATTAAGCGGTGACGATGCATTCAAGCTTTCCGACACATTCGGCTTCCCCCTTGATCTTACAAGAGAGATTCTTGAAGAAAAGGGAATGAGCGTTGACGAAGAAAGATTCAATGCACTTATAAAGATACAGAAAGAAACTGCAAGAAATGCCCGTAAAGATGCAGGAGCAGATGCTTGGAAAAATTCTTCCGCATCTCTCAAAGAAATACCCGAAACTGTTTTCACCGGTTATGAAAGCACCGAAGGCAAAGGCAAGGTTCTCGCAATTCTGACTTCCGACGGCGAAAAGGCAGAAAACATCGGTGAGGGTGAAGAAGCTATTCTTATTCTTGACAGCTCCTCATTCTATGCAGAAAGCGGCGGACAGTGCGGCGATAAAGGTACAATAAAGAACGGTGACTTCTCATTCAAGGTAACGGATACTACAAAGAATAACGGCGGTATCTTCTTCCATAAGGGTACTGTTGAAACAGGTATCATATCGGTAGGCACAGAAGCTGAAACACTTGTATGTAAGTCCTTCAGAGAATCAGTCAAAAGAAATCACACATCTGCTCATCTTCTTCAGGCTGCACTTCGTAAAGTCCTCGGCTCTCATGTTGAACAGGCAGGTCAGCTTGTCAATGAAAGCGTTATGAGATTCGACTTCACTCATTTTTCAGCCCTTACAACAGAAGAAATTACAACTATAGAAAAAGAAGTAAACTCCGTTATCCTTTCTGCCCTCCCCGTTGACAGCTCCGAAAAGACACTCGCTGAAGCTAAAGCAATGGGTGCTATGGCACTCTTCGGAGAAAAATACGGCGATACGGTAAGAGTTGTAAATGCAGGCGGTTATTCACTTGAGCTTTGCGGCGGTACACACGCTGAAAACACAGGCAATATCGGTATGTTCAAAATCGTATCCGAAAGCTCCGTAGCATCAGGTGTCAGAAGAATTGAAGCAGTAACGGGACTTAATGCACTCACATATGTAAACGAGCTCAACAATTCTCTTCTTAAAACCGCAGCAGTTCTCAAATGCTCCGCGTCTGCAGTAGCAGATAAGGCTATGGCTCTTTCAAATGAACTTAAGACAAAGGAAAAGGCTATTGAAAAGTTAAACTCCGAGCTCGCATCTGCAAAGGCTTCCGAGCTTTTCACGGTTGCAGGAGAATTTTCAGGTATAAAGGTGCTTACTGCAGACCTTGGCGAAGCTGATGCTAACGCACTTCGCACAATGCTCGACTCCTCAAAGGCTGACGATGCAGTTATCGTGGTTTCCGGCAAAAACACGGAGAAGGGTACATGCTCCTTTGCCTGTGCTTGCGGCAAGGACGCAATTTCAAAGGGTGCTCACGCAGGTAACATTGTCCGTGAAACTGCAAAGCTTGCAGGCGGTGCCGGCGGCGGCAAGCCCGATTCAGCAATGGCAGGCGGCAAGGACATCACAAAGATAGCTGAAGCACTCGCTGCAGTTTCAGGTATTGCAGCAGCTATGATAAAATAAGGAGAAAAAAACAATGGATTGTATTTTCTGTAAAATAGCAAGTGGTGAAATCCCTTCAACAAAAGTATATGAAGACGATAAGCTTCTTGCTTTTAAGGACCTTGACCCTCAGGCTCCCGTTCATATTCTTGTTATCCCTAAGACTCATATCAAATGGGCATACGATGTAACGGAAGAAAACAGCTCCGTTATTGCACATATATTTGAAAAAATCCCTCAGATTGCAAAAGAACAAGGTCTGGAAAACGGATTCAGAATTGTAAACAACTGCGGAGAAAGTGCAGGTCAGACAGTTCACCACATCCACTTTCACCTTTTAGGCGGACGCGACTTCACCTGGCCTCCGGGCTAAATGAAAGAAAGGCTTCGCCCACAAACCGTAACGGCATATGTCATATAAATTATGATTTATGCACCTTTTCTCCCCTTTCACATAATATGTAATGGAAGGTGCGAAAGGGGGTCAACCGAATGTTCTTTGGTAACGGATGCAACAGTTACTGGATTCTCTTCATCATCCTCATTCTCGTTCTCACAGGCGACAACGGATGCTGCAATCAGAGCAACAACAACTGCTGCTGCAATCAGAACAACTGCGGCTGCGGCTGTAACTGAATGATAACACAGTAAAATGAAACAGTACCGTAGGTTTTTAACCTGCGGTACTTGTTTTTTTGCTTATAATGTCATTAGATAAGATTATGTGTGTCCGAAGAAAACATTACGGCTCTTCTGACACCGTGAGTTATAATAGTAGTTATAAGCTCTGCCACATCCTTTGGCGGAAGTCTTTTTTCGTTATTAAGCCATATCCAAAGAATATTCGCCACTCCTGCAGAAATAAACTGTGCACAGTATGTCGACAGTTCAGAATCATTATTTCGGGAACCTATAAATCTACCTATAATTTTATTAAGTCTTTCACCGATGCTTATGTTTCCTTTTTCACTCAATATAACAAGGAACAATTCCCTGTTCTCCTCCGCATATGTCAGCATTTCAGCAACTATCGCTGACTGAGTAGACTTCTTTTCACGGTGCTTTTCAAGTATTTCATTAAATGTCAGGGCGATATCGTTAATAATATCATCATAAAGCTCCTGAGGAGACTGATAATGATGATAGAATGTACTTCTGTTTACATCAGCGATTTCGCATATCTTTTTAATGCTTATCTCATTTAAAGATTTTGTATGCATCAATTCAATAAGTGCTTCTTTTAATATTCTTTTAGTGAGCTTTACACGGCGGTCTTCTGAATTTGGCATAACAACCTTCCTTCATTTTTCTAATACGGAAATATTATACCTTATAAAAACACAAAAAGCAACACATTGTTTATTTTTTGTCACAATGCACAATAAAACAATTTTATTATTTTTGAAATATCCTTGGCAAAAAAAACAATCCCTGAAACAAAAATAATGCTTCAGAGATCGTTTTTTTGTATGAAGACAAGATACAAAAAACTTATTTAAGAGTTGCAAGCATAACTGCTTTTATTGTATGCATACGGTTTTCTGCTTCCTGAAAAACAACAGAAGCACTGCTTTCAAAAACATCGTTGGTCACTTCAAAAGCATCCATTCCGAATTTTTCTCCCATTTCCTTGCCGACTATTGTCTTATGGTCATGATATGAGGGCAAACAATGCATAAAGATACACTTATCTCCTGCAATCTTCATTTTTTCTGCGTTTACCTGATAAGGAGTAAGCTCCTTCACACGCTCTTCCCATACCTCAAGAGGTTCACCCATAGACACCCATACATCTGTGCAAATAACATCAGCACCCTTGCAGGCTTCTTCAGGGTTCTCCGTAAATTTAAGTGTTGCACCTGTTTCCTTTGCAATCTCTTCGCATTTTGCAACAAGTGTCTCATCGGGGAAATATTTTTTCGGAGCACAGGCCGTAAAATCAAGTCCCATTTTGGCACAGCCTATCATAAGAGAATTACCCATATTATAACGGGCATCACCCATATAAACAAATTTTATTCCCTTAAGCTTTCCGAAATGCTCCTTAATTGTAAGAAGATCGGCAAGTATCTGTGTGGGGTGATATTCATTGGTAAGTCCGTTCCATACGGGAACAGATGAATACTCTGCAAGCTCTTCAACTATTTCCTGTCCAAAGCCTCTGTATTCAATTCCGTCAAAAATTCCCGCAAGAACCCTTGCCGTGTCCGCAATACTTTCTTTTTTTCCTATCTGTGACCCCGACGGATCAAGATATGTTGTGCCCATTCCGAGATCGTGTGCGGCTACTTCAAAGCTTGATCTTGTACGGGTACTTGTCTTTTCAAAGATAAGAGCAACATTCTTACCTCTTAATTCATCGTGAAGAATACCGTTTTTCTTTTTATCCTTAAGCTCTGCGGATAAATCAAGAAGATATCCGATTTCTTCGGGAGAAAAATCTAAAAGTGTTAAAAAATCTCTGCCTTTAAGATTCATAATTACACCTCACAAGCTTTCTTTAATACTGCTACTGCTTTTTTCAGCAGTTCATCGGGAATATTAAGTGCAGGTAGAAGTCTTACCTTTGTTTTTGCCTTAAGAACAAGAACACCGTTTTCCATACACTCACTTATTACATCGGATGCATTTTTTTCGGTTTCAATGCCTATCATAAGTCCCATTCCGCTGACACTTTTTACACCTGATGCACCTTTAAGTTCGCTGAAAATATATTCGGCTTTTGCCTTTACTTCCGACAAGAGCTTTTCATCAATTCTTGAAAGAATACTGAGTGCCCCTGCACAGCATACGGGATTACCGCCGAAGGTTGAGCCATGGTCTGATGCACCGAGAACTGCTTTTGTCTTTTTTCCGAAAAGGGTTGCACCGAGAGGAAGCCCCCCTGCCAATCCCTTTGCAGTTGAAACGATATCGGGAGTGATACCGTAATTCATATAACAGTAAAGCTCACCGCATCTGCCGTTTCCGCACTGCACTTCATCGCAGATAAGAATGATATCTTCTTTTTCACAGATATCGGCAATTGTTTTTACAAACGCCTCATCAAGTGCGGCTACACCGCCCTCACCCTGAACACATTCAATCATAATTGCGGCAACTTTATTTTCAGCGACCATTTTAACAATATTTTCGCAATCATTTACATCTGCATATAAAAAGCCTTCTGTAAGAGGAAGGAAGTCTTTATGGAATACATCCTGTCCCGTTGCTGCAAGTGTCGTTACCGTTCTTCCGTGAAAGCTGTTTTTAAGGGTTATGATATTATAGTATTCACTTCCCTTTTTTTCGTATGCATATTTTCTTGCAGTTTTTATTGCACATTCATTTGCTTCTGCACCAGAGTTTGAGAAAAATACCTTTTTCATTCCCGTTTTTTCACAAAGCATCTGTGCAAGCTTTACACAAGGCTCAGAATAATAGAGATTTGATGTGTGCTGAAGAGAAGCAGCCTGATATGCTACTGCTTTTGCCCACTCATCATCAGCAATACCGAATGATGTTACTGCAATACCCGAGCCGAGGTCAATATATTCCTTACCGTTTTCATCGTATACGAGAGAGCCTTTACCGTTTTTTATTTCAAGAGGGAATCTCGCATATGTATTTGCTATATATTTTTTATCAAGTGCTTTTATATCACTCATTTTATTCACCTGCCGTAAACATAGTTCCCATACCCTCATTGGTAAGAGTTTCAATAAGAATGGAATGGGGCACTCTGCCGTCAATTATAAATACCTTTTTCACGCCCCAATTTATCGCATCTATGCAGCACTGGGTTTTCGGTATCATTCCGTCTTTTATCGTTCCGTCTGCCATAAGAGCCCTTGCCTCTTCCACGCTTAAAGCAGAAATAAGAGAAGAGGGATCGTTTTTATCTCTTAAAATTCCGCTGATATCCGTCATTGAAATAAGGCTTTCCGCACCGAGAGAACCTGCAATCTTTGCAGCAGCAGTATCGGCATTTATGTTATAAACATTCCCGTCGCTGTCACAGCCTACCGTTGAAATAATGGGGATATAGCCCTTTTCAAGTGCATCTGTTATGATTTCGGGGTTGATATTTGTTATTTCTCCAACAAAACCTAATTTTTCGTTTTTCATGGAGGCTTCTATCATATGTCCGTCAACACCGGAAAGACCTATTGCCTTACCGCCCTTTTGCTCAATAAGGTTTACAAGCCCCTTATTGATTTTACCTGCAAGCACCATAAGAACGATCTGTGCAGTTTCCTCATCAGTTACACGAAGCCCGTCAACAAAAACCGTTTCTTTTCCCACTTTTGCAAGCATTTCGGTGATTTCGGGACCGCCTCCGTGAACGAGCACAACTTTGACACCAATGAGATTAAGAAGTATCATATCTCTCATAACGGAGTCCTTAAGCTCACCGTTTATCATAGCATTTCCGCCGTATTTCACAACAAGAACCTTGCCGCGGTATTTAAGTATATAAGGAAGTGCTTCAACAATAACTTCCGCACGGCTTGAATTTGAAATATCCATACTTTATCCTTTCATCAGGTTCTGTAGTCCCCGTTAATCTTTACATAATCATATGTTAAGTCACAGCCCCAGGCAGTAGAAGAAAACTCACCGTCATTAAGAGCTACTTTAATTTCTATTTCTTTTTCAAGAAGTATTTCCTTTGCAATTTCCTCGGAGAAAGGAATACCGGCACCGTTTTTGCAAACTTCAACAGTTCCCTTGGAAGAGGTAAATGCAACATCAATTTTTGTTACATCAACATCAGCACCGGAATAACCTATTGCACATAAAACTCTGCCCCAGTTGGCATCTGCACCGAACATAGCAGCCTTTGTAAGGGAGGAGCATATAACGCTCTTTGCAACTGTTTTTGCAATTGCCTTTGTTTCAGCCCCGCTTACCTTACATTCGAGAAGCTTTGTTGCACCCTCGCCGTCACCTGCAATACATCTGCAAAGATAGACGGTTACTGTGTTGAGTGCTTCCATAAATGCAGTAAAATCTTCACCTTTTTCTGTGATTTCTTCGTTACCTGCCATACCGTTCGCAAGAACCGATACCATATCATTTGTTGATGTGTCTCCGTCCACACTTACCATATTGAAGGTATCTGCAATATCACTCTTAAGTGCAAGTGAGAGCATTTCGGAAGAAATGGCACAGTCTGTTGTTATAAACACAAGCATTGTTGCCATATTGGGATGAATCATTCCCGAGCCCTTTGCAATACCGCCGATTGTACAGGTTTTTCCGCCTGCGGTAAATTCGACTGCAATTTCTTTAAGTGCCGTATCCGTGGTCATTATACCCTCTGCAGCTTCCTTTGAATTGTTTCCGAGCGATGCCGCAAGACTTTTCATACCGTTTTCAATAGGTGTGATATCAAGAGTCTGTCCGATAACACCCGTTGATGCAACAACAACATCCTTCTCGGAAATTCCGAGCTCCGTTGATACGAGCTTACACATAGCCTCGGCTTTTTCGATACCGTCTGCATTACAGGTGTTTGCATTCCCCGAATTACAGATTACTGCCTGTGCAAATCCGTCCGCAATATTATTTTTAGTAACAACCAGCGGTGCACCCTTTACAAGGTTTGTTGTATAAACTGCCGCAGCATTTGCTCTTACTTCACTTAAAATCAGAGCTAAATCTCTTTTTGTTTTATTCTTACGGATTCCGCAATGAATACCGCTTGCCTTGAATCCTTTTGCGGCACATACGCCGCCTGATACTGTTTTTATCATTTTTATCACTCCGTGAGCCCGTATGATGGGTTGTTTCCGAGAACTATGTTCATACATTCGATAGCAGCTCCCGATGCTCCTTTCCCGAGATTATCGTAAACTGCTTCAAGGGTAAAGCGTTCTTCATTTCCGTATACGCTTACAGTCATTGTGTCCTTAAAAGAAAATGTACCTGCAGACAGGAATCCGCCCTTGTCTGTATTTTCTTTATATGACACCATTCCCCAATTGTATTTCTCTTCATAAATTTTTCTGATATCGTCTAATGTGCCGTTTATCTGTGATGAAAACAAAGGAATACTTACTGCCATTCCCGAATAAAAGGGTGCTACAACGGGCATAAATACGGGGAAATTTTCAATTCCCGTAATTGCTCTCATTTCCTTAAGGTGTTTATGCTGCTGTGTGAGTCCGTAAATTCTCGGAGCATCTAAAAGTGCATCTCGTTCCTCTGCTTCATACTCCCCTATCATTTTCTTTCCTCCACCCGAATAGCCTGTCAGAGAAAAGCAGGAAAGAAGAGTATCGGGAGAAATAATTCCCTCTTCAACAAGGGGATAGATAAGTGCTATAAATCCGCTTGCGTGACAGCCGGGAACGGCAATTCTTTTTGAAGACTGTATCTTTTCAAGATGACCTTTTGAAAGCTCAGGAAAACCGTATGCCCAGTTTTCATCGGTACGGTGTGCGGTTGATGTGTCAATAACAACCGTATTATTATTTTCAATGAAGCTTACCGCTTCTCTTGCAGCATCATCGGGAAGACATAAAAATGCGATATCTGCACTGTTTATTGCTTCCTTTCTCGCCTCGGGGGCTTTTCTTTTCTCATCCGATAAAGTAATAACCTGTATATCATCACGGGATGCGAGTCTTTCGTGAATACGAAGTCCCGTAGTACCTGCTGAGCCGTCAATAAATACCTTTTTCATTTTCCAAAAATTCCTTAACCTGTGCTATCTGTATTTTCTGTGATTCCATACCCGTTGAGCCTGCGGAGATTCTTAAATTCACGCAGTTGACGAGATCTATAGACTTATAAAGGTCTTCTTCAAAGTGAACATCAAATTCCTTATACTTTTCAATGGGTATATCTTCAAGTATCGTTTTATTATTCACGCAATAACCCACTATCTGACCTACAATTTTATAAGCAGCTCTGAAAGGAAGTCCCTTCACTACAAGGTAGTCTGCAAGGTCTGTTGCATTTATAAAGCCGTTCTGTGCCGCTTTTTTCATATTTTCGGGAATAGGCTTCATTGTATCTATCATAGGAATGAATACGGAAAGACACTTTTTAACGGTTTCGACACTGTCGAATACTGCTTCCTTGTCCTCCTGCATATCCTTGTTATATGCAAGCGGAAGTCCCTTAAGCGTTGTAAGAAGTGCCATCAGATCACCGTATACTCTGCCTGTTTTTCCGCGGACAAGCTCTGCCATATCGGGATTCTTCTTCTGAGGCATAATGCTGGAGCCCGTTGTATATGCATCGTCAAGCTCAACGAATTTAAACTCCCAGCTTGACCAAAGAATAACCTCCTCGGAAAAACGGGAAAGATGCATCATTATAAGAGAAAATGCACTCATAAGCTCAACACAGTAATCACGGTCCGCAACACCGTCAAGAGAATTGAGCATTATTCCGTCAAAGCCCAAAGCCTTGGCTGTCATCATTCTGTCAGTGGGATAGGTAGTTCCTGCAAGTGCACAGCAGCCCAGAGGTGAATAGTTCATTCTCGCTACTGCATCCTTCACTCTCCCGATATCTCTCATAAACATCATACAGTATGCCAAAAGATGCTGACCGAAGGTTATGGGCTGTGCACGCTGCAGATGAGTGTAGCCGGGCATTATAACACCCGTATTTTCTTCGGCTTTCTTAACAACCGTTTCAATAAGAGAACGAAGAAGCTTCAGCACATCCTTGGCTTCATCACGAAGATATAAACGAAGATCAAGTGCCACCTGATCGTTTCTGCTTCTTGCCGTGTGAAGCTTCTTACCGACATCGCCGATACGGGAGGTAAGCACAGCTTCAACAAACATATGGATATCTTCTGCATTTTCATCAATGGGAAGTGCACCGCTTTCGATATCATCAAGAACAGTCTGCAGACCGTCAATGATCTGCAGACTTTCACTTTCTGTAATGACATTACAAGCGGCAAGCATAGCTGCATGCTCCATAGAGCCTTTTATATCCTGTTTATACATCTTGCAGTCGAAATGTATCGACGAATTGAAATCGTCTGCCTCTTTGTTGAGAGCCTTTTCGAATCTGCCTGCCCACATTTTTTCCATTATATTTTCTCCGAAATTATTTTAAGTTATTTTTTGCCTTCATCTTTGCATAAACCTTTGTAGGAAGACCGTAAAGGTTGATAAATCCTGCGGAATCAGCCTGATTGTAAACCTCGTCCTCATCAAAGGTTGCAATTTCGGGATCGTAAAGTGAATAGGGAGAGGTTACACCGGCATTTATCATATTACCCTTATAGAGCTTAAGAGTAACATCGCCTGTAACTGTCTTCTGTGTTGTCTTAACAAATGAAAGGATAGCTTCCGTAAGAGGTGTAAACCACTGTGCATTATATACAAGCTCTGCAAGCTTCTGAGCAACAAGTGACTTATAGTGTGCTGTTTCTTTATCAAGTGTGATAGTTTCAAGAACCTCATGAGCCTTATAGATAATAGCACCGCCGGGAGTTTCATATACACCGCGGCATTTCATGCCTACAAGTCTGTTTTCAACGATATCAAGAAGACCGATACCGTTTGCACCGCCAAGCTCATTGAGCTTTGCAACAAGGCTTACTGCATCCATTTCCACACCGTCAACAGATGTGGGAACACCCTGTTCAAAGTGAAGCTTTACATAAGTGGGCTTATCGGGAGCCATTTCGGGAGAAACGCCCATTTCAAGGAAGCCGGGCTTGTTGTAAAGAGGCTCATTTGCAGGATCCTCAAGATCAAGTCCTTCGTGAGAAAGATGCCAGATGTTCTTATCCTTTGAATAGTTTGTTTCACGGTTTATCTTAAGGGGAACATTGTGAGCTTCTGCGTATTCTATTTCTTCTTCACGGCTCTTTATATCCCATTCTCTCCAGGGAGCGATAATGGGCATATCGGGTGCGAATGCCTTTATTGCAAGCTCGAATCTTACCTGATCATTACCCTTACCTGTGCAGCCGTGACAGATAGCATCAGCACCCTCTTTAAGAGCAATTTCTGCAATTCTCTTTGCAATAGGAGGACGGGCAAATGCAGTACCGAGAAGATAATCTTCATATTTTGCACCTGCCTGAACACAGGGAAATACGTAATCTTCAATAAATTCCTTTGTAAGGTCTTCAATATAGAGCTTTGAAGCACCTGTCTTTATTGCCTTTTCTTCAAGTCCTTCAAGCTCATCTGCCTGACCTACATTACCGGAAACTGCAATAACCTCACAGTTGTTATAATTTTCCTTAAGCCAGGGAATGATGATAGAAGTATCAAGACCGCCTGAGTATGCAAGAACTACTTTTTTGATTTTTGACTTATCCATTGTATTTTTCCTCCGAGTGCGAATTAATATTCATTTGATGTGCATAACTATACATCATTATTATAAATTTGTCAATACCGTATATAAATATTTTTATTTTATGTTTACTTGCACAAATTACACATTTCACAGGAATTATTTATGTTAATTTTATACAATTTGCATTTTTGGCTTTATTCACCTGAAAATGCATATATGCAATATTTATGCATAAATATTCCTATTATTTTTTTGCCGTCAACTATGGAAATTATGTTTTAAATATGATAAAATATTTAAGTATTGTTTGAAAGAAGGAGAATTCTTATGTGCGAAAACTGCTCTAACAGCGACCTCGGACTTCTTAGTGAGGTTTTCAATAATATGTCAGAAAACGGGGATAATCTAATCACCGTACTTCAGAAAGCACAGGATATCTACGGATATCTTCCCACAGATGTTTTATATGAGATTGCAGCGAAAACAGGTAATTCACCTGCAAAAGTTATGGGTGTTGCAACATTTTACACTCAGTTCAGACTTAAAAAGGTTGGAAAATATCTCATCCTTTTATGCAAAGGCACTGCCTGTCACGTAAACGGTGCAGATTCTATTGAAAAAGCCATATGCGAGGAGCTTGGCATCAAAGACGGAGATACTACGGAAGACGGTCTTTTCTCTCTTAAGACCGTTGCGTGTCTCGGCTGCTGCAGTCTTTCTCCGGTTATGATGATAAACGAAGAAACCTACGGCTCGCTCACTCCTGCAAAAACTGTTGAAATTTTAAGAGAAATCAAAGGGAGGGAAGAAAAATGAGACTTGTTATAGGTGAAGGCTCCTGCGGTATTGCTGCCGGTGCCGGAAAGGTACATAATGCACTCTCACTTGCACTTGCAAATACAGATATCTCTATCGGTATCGCAGGATGCATCGGTATGTGTTTCCTTGAACCCATTATTGATATATATGACGGAAAAACCCTTCTCAAAAGATTGGTAAAGGTAAGAGAAGATGATATAGCAGATATAGCTTCTGCTCTTAAAAATAACGATTTTGAAGCACTCAAAAAGTATGAAATAAGCGACGAGGACAGCGTTTTTCTAAAAAAGCAGACAAGAATCGCACTTCGCCGTTGCGGTCTTATTGACCCCGAAAGCATATCAGCATATACGGATGACGGCGGTTATACAGCACTTAAAAAGGTGCTTACATCAATGACTCCCGAGGATGTAATTGAAGAAATCAAAACATCGGGACTTGCGGGAAGAGGCGGTGCAGGCTTCCCAACATGGTTCAAGTGGAATGCCGCAAGAAAATCACAAGGCACTGAAAAATTTCTTATCTGCAATGCCGACGAGGGAGACCCCGGTGCATTTATGGACAGAGCAGTTATTGAAAGTGACCCGCATACGCTTATTGAAGGAATGCTTATAGGTGCATATGCGATAGGTGCCTCACAGGCTTTTGTATATGTAAGAGCTGAATATCCTCTTGCAATAATAAGGCTTCAGAAAGCAATTAACGAGGCAATGGAAAAAGGCTTACTCGGAAATAATATTCTCGGTACTGACTTTTCCTGCTTCCTTAAGATCAAAGCAGGTGCAGGTGCATTCGTCTGCGGAGAAGAAACTGCTCTTATTGAATCCCTTGAGGGAAAAAGAGGTATGCCCCGTCTGAAACCTCCCTTCCCTGCCGAAAAGGGTTACGAAAACAAGCCCTCAAATATCAATAATGTTGAAACCTTTGCAAATGTGGCATGGATTATTGAAAACGGCGGTAAAGCTTTTTCCGCTATGGGCACTGAAAACAGCAAGGGCACAAAGGTTTTTGCCCTTACAGGTAAAATAAAAAGAGGCGGTCTTGTGGAGATCCCTATGGGACTTACGCTTCGTGAGGTCATATACGATATCGGCGGAGGCATCCGTGACGATAAAGAATTCAAGGCAGTTCAGCTCGGCGGTCCCTCAGGCGGATGCATTCCTAAAGAGCTTCTTGACACAGTTATCGACTATAAGGCACTTTCTGCTACGGGTGCAATAATGGGCTCAGGCGGTATGGTAGTTATGGATGAAGGTACTTGTATGGTAAATATGGCACGCTTCTTCCTTGACTTTACAACAAAAGAATCCTGCGGTAAGTGTGTTCATTGCAGAATAGGCACAAAGAGAATGTTTGAAATTCTCACAAGAATCACCGAGGGCAACGGAAAAGAGGGCGATATTGAGCTACTCACCGAGCTTTGTGAGGGAATTCGTTCAGGTGCTCTTTGCGGTCTCGGTCAGACAGCACCAAATCCTGTGTTGACTACAATAAAGTATTTCAGAAATGAATATGAAGCTCATATTAATCAAAAGAAATGTCCCGCAGGCGAATGTGCGGCACTTCGCACCTTTGTTATTGATGCCGAAAAATGCAAGGGCTGTACGCTTTGCAGTAAAAAATGCCCCGTAAATGCAATTTCAGGCAAAGTAAAAGAAGCACACATAATTGATACGGAAAAATGTATCAAATGCGGTCAGTGTAAAGAAGTCTGCCGTTTCGGTGCGGTTGAAATAAAGTAAGGAGGGAAAGAAGATGTCAGATACAATTAAATTTATAATTGACGGAAAAGAAATTACGGCAAATTCCGGAGATACGATTCTTATTGCCGCAGAAAAAAACGGCATTGAAATTCCTAATCTTTGCTATCTTAAGGAAATGTCCCCCTACGGTGCATGCGGAATGTGTGTTGTTGAAATGGAGGGAAGCCCGAAGCTTATTCGTGCTTGCTCGGCAAAAGCTGCAGACGGAATGATAATAAATACAAAGGGCGAAAAAGCACTTAAAGCAAGAAGGCTGGCACTTGAGCTTATAATGGGTGACCATAAGGGCGATTGCATAGGCCCTTGTTCACTTAACTGTCCTGCACATACAGACTGTCAGAAATATGTAAAAGAAATTGCAGACGGACACTTCGAAAGTGCCGTAAAAACAATAAAGGAAGTAATTTCCCTTCCCGCTTCAATAGGCAGAGTTTGTCCTCACCCCTGTGAAACAGCCTGCAGAAGGAAGAATGTTGAAGAACCGATCTCAATCGCCTACTTAAAAGCATTTGCAGCAGACGAAGTATTAAAATCGGGCAAGCATATTCTTCCCGAAAAGAAAGCTTCTTCGGGAAAAAGTGTCGGCATTGCAGGTGGCGGACCTGCAGGTCTTTCTGCTGCTTTTAAGTTAATTCAGCAAGGTCACGCAGTTACAATTTACGACAAGATGCCGAAGATGGGCGGAATGCTTCGCTACGGTATTCCCGAATACCGACTCCCCAAAGACGTGCTTGATGCAGAAATTGAAGAGATAAAAGCTCTCGGTGTTACAATGATAAACAACTGCGTTATCGGAAAAGATATAACACTCACTGAAATAAGAGAAAAGCACGATGCAGTTTTAGTGGCAAACGGTGCATGGAAAAGCAGCTCCATAAGATGTCCCGGTGAAGACCTTCAGGGTGTATTCGGAGGAATTGACTTCTTAAGAGCAGCTTCTCTCGGAGAAAATCCCGAAATCGGAAAGAGAACTGCAATTGTCGGCGGCGGTAACACCGCAATGGACGCTTGCAGAACAGCCGTAAGACTCGGTGCAGAAGAAGTCAGCATCATATACAGAAGAACAAGGGATGAAATGCCTGCAGAAGATATTGAGATCGAAGAGGCTATGGAAGAGGGCGTAGTTTTCCGCTTCCTTACAAATCCTGCTGAAATTATAGGTATTGACGGCAAGGTAACAGGTGTTAAGCTTCAGGTTATGAAGCTGGGCGAGCCCGACGAAAAGGGCAGACGCTCCCCCGTTCCTGTTGAGGGTGAATTTATAACACTTGCCCTTGATTCAATTATTATTGCCGCGGGTCAGAGAAACGACCCCGAAGGCTTCGAAGAGATAGAAACAACAAACAGGGGAACTATTCTTGCAGACGAAAGAACATATGCTACTTCCCTCGACGGCGTATTTGCGGCAGGCGATACAACCAATAACGGTGCATCAATCGCAATCAAGGCAATTGCAGAAGCAAATGAAGCCGCAAAATATATAGATGCTTATCTCGACGGAATTGAAGTGCCCTACAAGGAGCCTATTATTTCGGAAATTGATGTAACGGCAGATATGTTTACGGAATACGAAAAGCATCCGAGAATAAAGATGCCTCAGCGTGCTCCCGAGGACAGAAAAAATGACTTTACTGAAATCAACCTCGGCTTCGCCCCCGAAGAAGCAGGGGCAGAAGCAAAACGCTGTCTTTCCTGCGGTTGCCATGATTACGGACATTGTAAGCTTATAAAATATGCAGACGAATACTGCACAGACTGCAAAAAGTTTAAGGGTGAATATCATCAGGGCTTTAAGGAAAATAAGCTTGAAGTTATTTTCCGTGACCAGAACAAGTGTATTCTTTGCGGACTTTGTGTAAGAGCCTGTGAGGATTTAGCAAATCGGGGCATTTTAGGCCTTGTCGGCAGAGGCTTTGATACTGTAATTAAGCCCGAATTCAGAAATATTGATATAAAATCAATTTGCAAGGACTGCAAAAAATGTGCCGAGGTCTGCCCTACAGGTGCACTTAAGATTATTGAATAATTATCATAGTACGGAAGTGTTTTCGGCACTTCCGTATTTTTTATTGCGTATTCTGTCAGCATATGGTAAAATTAATTTATCTTATGAAAGGCTTTGTTTTTATTATGAAAGATTACATCAACAACATTCTTTCTCCCCTTTTGCAGGGTGACGGCGGTTACATTGAATATATTGAAAGAGACGGCGAAACAGTAAGAGTTCTTGCCCGCGGTGAATGTTCAAAATGCGGGAAGCTTTCTCTGTGTCTTAAATGGTGCGAGGAACGAATCGAAAAAGATATAAAAGAAAAAGTAAAACTTGAAGCAGTCAGAAAAAAACCTTTTTTCTGGGATAAGTGAGGTAAATTATGGCACATATTAAAGTAGTAAGACGCTCAATGCGTCCCGAAGAATATATAGAGCTGCGATACGGCTGGCTTAAGAGAAATATATACGGAAAAATGTATGAGCTGTCCCCTGTTTTTATAAGACAGGCTCACCAGACAAGTGAAAACGAATACGATTTTTATGACGAGGATTATTCCGTTCTCAATAAAGGCGATATTTTCTATACTCCCGACGGAAGTGCATTTCTTAAATGTGAGTGCGATATTCCCGAAGAATTAAAGGGTAAGGACTACTGCTTCTATTTCAAAACCGCAAGTGAAATGATAGTGAAAATCAACGGCAAATATGCAGGCGGTGTAGACCCGAACAGGGAAAGAATACCTGCCTCCGACTTTGTTTCGGGGGATAAGATTTTGATTGAAACAGAAGGCTTCAACCGTTCCAAGCCCGATGATGAAAGAAATCCCGAAACCCTTGCCCGTCGTGGCTGCCGACAGGAATTTACGGGACTTTACCTTACAACCGTTAATGAAAATATTCAGTCTCTTTGCTATGACCTTGAAATATTTACGGATATTATTTCAAGCGGTCAGTTCCCCGAAGAATATGTAAGCATTGTTATTTCAAGACTTGATAAAGCATTGAATCTTATTGATTATGATAACATCACCGATGAGGATGCAAAAAAGGCTATAGATTACATAGAAGAAAATATCTATGCAGATAAGACCTTCCGTTCCTCGGGCAAGGTAGCATTAATCGGGCATTCACACCTTGATATTGCATATTACTGGAGAAGAATACATGCCGTTCAGAAAAATCTTCGTACAGTTCTTATACAGATGCGTCTTATGGATAAATATCCGGATTTCAGATATGCCCATACACAGGCATATACATATGAAACTGTAGAAAAATATTATCCCGAAGTATTCGCCGAGCTTAAAGAGAAAATTAAAAACGGCAGCTTTGAAATCGTAGGTGCTATGTATGTTGAGCCCGATTGTAATGTTCCTTCTGCAGAAAGTCTTATCCGTCAATGTCTTTACGGTCAGCACTATTTCAGGGAAAAGTTCGGAATCACGGTTGACTCCTGTTTCCTCCCCGATGTATTCGGAAACTCCTGGATACTTCCGCAGATACTCAAAAAGAGCGGTGTTGATTACTTTATTTCCAACAAAATGAGCACATGGAACGACACGAACCGTTTCCCCCATAATAATTTTATATGGAAGGGTGCTGACGGAAGCGAGGTTTACGCTTCTGTGCCTCCCACACACTTTATAACATGGAACGAGCCGTCACAGGTTGCAGAAAATTGGGAAGCCTTTCAGGATAAGCATACTGATACGGAAACTCTTTCAATGTTCGGCTACGGCGACGGCGGCTCGGGTGCTACAGAAGAAATGATAGAGCTTATGCACCGTTTCAACAAGCTTTCAGTAATGCCCGAAACCCGTCATATTACCTGTAAAGAATTTTTGCACGAAAATTTCAACAGCGAGCATAAATTCGATGTATGGGACGGAGAACTATATCTTGAAATGCACCGAGGTACATTTACCACAAAGTCCGACATAAAAAAATTCAACAGAAAGCTTGAAAATAAATTCAGGCTTTGCGAGCTTTTATGTGTATTAAGAGAAAAAGAGGGCAAAGAATATCCGAAAGAAAAGATTAAAGAGCTGTATAAAAAGTTCCTTGTTAATCAGTTCCACGATATCCTCCCCGGAAGCCATATAACACCCGTTTTCAGGGATTGTATGAAGGACTACAATGAAATTGATAAGGAGCTTAACTGTATCATAGGAAGCGGCGATGCTCTTTTCAATCCGCTTAATATCAGAAGAAATGCAATTGAATTTACCCCTGACGAAAACGGAGGCTTCATAAGAGAAGGTAAAAAAGGTACATACTGCAAAACTGATTTTTCTCCCCTGTCTCACGGCACTGTCACACTTCCCGATAATGATACTTCGTGGATAGAAGTTAACGGGCTGAATGTTGAAACACCGATATATTCAGTAAAATTCAATGAAGACGGAAGCTTTAAGTCACTTTTTGATAAAGAGCTTCAGAGAGAATGGACAGACGGTGACTTTAACAAGCTTAAAATCTATGATGACCGCCCCGGAAACTATGATGCGTGGGATATTCTTCCCGATTATAAGGATAAAGAGTTGAGTCTTACTGTGGCCGATGAAATTAAGTTCAGTAAGGCTGACGGTGAGACCGCTGAATTTACCGTTACTCAAAAAACCGAAAAAAGCGTTTGGGAAAGAAAAATACGCTTCTTTAAGTCATCAAGAAATATTGAAGTTGAAAATACTGTCGATTGGAATGAGAGCCACAAGCTTATGAAAGCCGCTTTTAATTGCAATATTCTTACCCGTGAGCTCGTATGCGACACGACAGCAGGCTATATAAAGAGAGAAATGCACCGCAATACCTCTTGGCAACAGGCAAGATTTGAATGCTGCCATCATAAGTGGTTTGATATTTCCGAAACAGACGGCGGTATTGCAGTTATTAATGACGGTAAGTACGGTGTAGGTGTATCAGAAAAAGAAATCACACTTTCACTTTTAAGAGCAACCGAGCGTCCCGATCCCCTCTCCGATCTCGGACATCATAATTTCACATATGTGATTCTCCCCCACGGTGATATGAGCTACGGCGAAATCAATAACAATGCTCTTATCTTCAATGAGCCTTTGATACTCACAGAGAAATTGAGTGTTCCCGAAGAATTTATCGGTGACGGCAAGCTGATTTTACAGAGCGTGAAAAAGGCTGAAAGCTCCGATATGACAGTTTTAAGATTTGTCGAAACAAGAGGTGCCAGAGGAAAGCTTCACTTTAAGAACAATGTAAAGGTTCTGAATTTCCTTGAAGACACCGAATACGAAACAACTGAAATTGCTTATAAGCCCTTTGAAATTGTTACAATAGGCATTTCAAGGAATTAAGGGGATATAAAAAAAGCGAAAAGGAGCTGTAAAAAAACGAAAAGTTTTTTTACAGCTCCTTAAGTTTAATTATTATCAGAACATTTCCTTGATTGTAGCAAATATCATTTTGAACCATGCAACAAACTTTGTCATATCGTCTGTTGTTCTTGAATATGCCTGATATCTGTAAAGTGCCGCTTCATTATCACCGTATACATCAAAATAGCCGAGCACATAGGTTTCGTAATTCCACGCATCATTTTCATCAAGAACGAATACTCGAGAACCCACAGTATCATCATTATATGAGTTGAAGCCTACACCGGGAGTATTGATAATATCAATTCCCTGATAAGGAACAACGAAAGAGTTTACATGGTCGTGACCTGAAACAGTTGCAAGAACATCACCCTGCTGTAAGAAAGCCTGAAACTGACCGTTTGAATAATGAGGAGGACAAGGGCCTTCATGAATAACACCTGTACTGCCTTCGGGAAGAGTAAGATATTTTCCGTCTGAAGAAATTGAATTAGGTGTACCCTCTTCACATTCAACCAAAGCATCATAAATATCGGGAACGATAATGTGCTGGAAGTTGATTGAAGGAACAGGATTTCCGCCATTCTGAGCCTTAAGAGCATTTGATGTTTCAACATACCACTCAATCTGCTCCTTGGTTGTGCAGGCATATCCGCCAACTTCTTCATCAGGATTATATGTGCCTGAGTCTGTCATCCAGATATTAAAAGCAATTCTTTCTCCGTCAGAAGACATAATGGGAAGATTGTATGTGCCGACACCGGGAATAATGTCGCCCTCATTATAGCCTACAAAACAGTCATAGGATTCATAAACTGACATCTGGAAATCCTTGTCGGCAAGTGCACTTTCGTCATCATGATTTCCGAAAACAGCAGCAACGGGAACACCTGCTTTTTCAAAAATACTCATAAATTCATTGATTGCAGCATATGTAACAACTTTTGTTGTTGTGCTGCCGCCTGAAATATTATCACCGGAAAGCACAACAAGATCAGGCTGTACCATTTTGAGTGTGTCTGTGATAAGCTTCTTAGTTATAGTCATAAGGGGATAGCCGTCCTGAATATCGGCAAACTGAAGAATTGTAAACTTGCCGTCTTCATTAAATTTAAGTGCTTCGTCTGTTTCTGCCGCAAATGCGAAAAGCGATACGCATGAAAGCATCATCAGAACGCTTAAAATAACAGCTAAAATTTTCTTTGCTTTGTTCATTTTAATCTCTTCTTTCATAATTTTTCCGAAAGATATCATATTCGGTGTGTAGATATATTAGCATAAAAGATATTTTTTTTCAATGACTAATTGCATTTTTTGTAAAAAAGGTATATTATGAAAAAAAAGCCGAATGGGGCGACAATATGAAAAACATAGTGAACATTATTAATTTTGTCCGAGAATGTGAGCCCAGAAGCAAGGACGACAGCTTTCTTTTTACAACAACCGAAGAAGAGTTAAAGCTTTGCAAAAAGTATAATTTTCCGTCGACCGTGCTTTTACAGTATGATGCACTTATTGATGAAAGGTACATAAATCTGTTAAAGGAATATTCCCAAAATACTGAAATCGGTCTTTGGTTTGAGGTTGTAAAGCCACTTACTGAGTCCGTAGGTATCAAATGGAAAGGCAGATTCCCGTGGGACTGGCACTGCGATGTAGGCTTTCTTGTAGGATATTCAACAAAAGAAAGAGAGCTTCTCATTGATGAAGCCTTCGGAAAATTCAAAGAGATTTTCGGCAAATACCCTGAATCCTGCGGAAGCTGGCATATTGATGCATATTCCCTCAGATATATGTATGAAAAATACGGAATTTCAGCCTCCTGTAACTGTAAAGAGCAATACGGTACAGACGGCTACACCATATGGGGAGGTATTTATTCGGGAGCATATTATCCGTCAAAATATAATATGCTCTGTCCTGCAACAACTTCAGAAAATCAGATAAATGTACCGGTTTTTCGTATGCTTGGTGCTGACCCCATATATCAATACGATATGAATTTAGGTGATAAGAATACAGCACAGCATGTAACATCTCTTGAACCCGTATACGGTAATTCCGGCTGCGATGAAAAATGGGTTAATTGGTTTTTAAGTGAGAATTTCAATAATAAGGGCATATCTCTTTCATATGCTCAAGTCGGGCAGGAAAATTCTATGGGCTGGGAGGATATTTCAAAAGGTCTTCCGATGCAGTTTGAAATACTTAACAAAATGCAAAAAGAAGGACGAATTGAAATAATGACACTTGCAGACAGCGGAAAGTGGTTCAAAGAAAGCTACAACGAAACACCACCGCAGGCACAGATGTTTGATTCCGATATCAATAATAACAGATATAAGACCTTATGGTACAACTGCAAAAATTACCGTACTAATGTACTTTACGAAAAAGGTAAAATTTGGTTCAGAGATTTTTATATGTTTGATGAACTTTTCAGAGAAAAATTCATTGATACAAGAGAAGCTTCTCACAACTGTTCATATTATAATCTGCCCGTAACAGACGGATACAGGTTCAGCGACAAAGACACAAGAGCAGGACTTTATTTCTGTCATCATAATCACGAAATAGAATTTGCGGCTCCATGGCGCACTTTTGAAAATGAAAATAATGCGAACATTTATCTGGGTGAAGAGCTAAAAATTACAATGTCAGAGAATTTTATTCATATCAGATGCAATAAGCAGAATTGGTTTCTTAAAGCTGTATACGCAAAAAATGTTGAAGTGCCTTATATATCAGCTACTAACAAATCTCTTAAAATGCAATCCGATTGCTATACAAACGAATATTTCAAGTACGAATTAAAGCTTGAAAAAGGCTATTTCAGTTCAACCGTAAACGGCTTCAGCATATTCCCCGAGGATGGAGAAATTAAATTTATTATGTGACAAAAAAAACGTGACTCCCAATAAAGTCACGTTTTTTATTTTTTTATTTTTTTATGATTTTATAATTACCGTTTTTCAGAACTGCAGACAATTTTTCAGGGGTATCAATTCTTTCATTGACGATTATACCTCCGTGTGAAAGAATATGCGAAAAATGTGCATCTGCACCCGATGTAAGTATCATCCTTCTATTAGATTCAGAGAATTCTTCAGCTAATTTGTTTTCATCGGGTGAATTGCAGAAATTATAAACCTCAATACCGTCAATAAACTGAGCAGGTAAAACACCGATATCCGAAATATAATTTCTGACTCTGAAGGGATGTGCCTGAATAATAACTACACCAAGAGGAGATAGAGTTTTATACCAAAGTTCAGAATCTCGTTTTTTAAGCTCGGGATGTGTATAAAGCATTTCGGGAGTAAGTCCGTAGCACAGAATCTCCTGACCGTTACCGACACCCTCTTCAACACCAAACAAAATATCTATACCGAGCTTTTCGGCAAAGGCTTTACAATCAAGGTAATCTTTTTCATAGAAGCTTACGAATTTTTTCCATGTCAGACTTCTGTCAATTCCTGAATTACCGTTAATAAAATGATTGGTAAGCACAGCACCCTTATATCCAGACTCATACAATGATTTTACAAGCTCATAAGGAGTGATTCTGCCGCACGCACTACAAGGAGAAGTATGACAATGAAGTTGATATTTAAATTCTGACACTAAATCACCTTATTTCAAGTCTATCCGAAAACGAAGTATAATCTTATCATCAGCAATGAATTCATCATTAAGAACACCGCCGATTAAAATAATTAGCAATAAGAAAGCAGATACGGAACAAGATATTTATGGATTCATTTAACATTAAGCTCATTACAATTCTTGTCTTTATTATAATAATCATTCATTACAATTATACAAGGAATGATATTGTCGGCAACCCAATCCATTCATCCGGTATTACAACCAAAAGCTGTTAGCTCTCAGAATTTAGTTTAACAAGTTACGACACAGATTTCAACTTAATTTAAAAGTTTAATAAAATAATCAGAATATTTCGTTCCGTTATGTCCTATAAGAAATTTATCAGATTTTATAAATCCCATATAATTCAAAGCATTTATTCTTTCAAAAGCCGAAGAAACAGCTTTTGTAGTAACAGATTTACAAGAAAACAAATCAAAACAATTATTTATGACAACAGATAAAATATCTGCAATTATTTCCCGATTTTCATAATCGCTTCTTAAATCAAGACGAAGCAAAACAGTATCAGTAAAATAATCATCGGAGGTTCTTTTAAACATCTCAACAGTACCGACAGCCTCATCTGTATTAATATCAATGACACTCATACGAACAAAGCCTTTTCTTGAATATTCCCATTGCCAATATTCAATGGCTTCTTTCATTCTGTCATATGTTTTATAATGAAAATCATCACCACCGCAATTATCACTATTAAACAAAGGAACAGAATTTTCATCAGAATAAACCTTTAATAAATCATCACAATGCGACAATACAGTATATACTAATCTGAAATGTTCACCTGTCAAAACAGGACAAAAATCATAAACCGACATAACAAATCCTCCATAAGGTATTTGTTTTATTATAGAACATTTGTTCTGTTATGTCAATAAAAATTAAATATAATTTCTGATCGTATAATTTTCAAACAGAACACGCTGTAACAAGTAAAAGTAATTTTCAGATATTCACACCCCATATAAGCTCCACTAACCATTCGGCGGTACATAAAATCTTTTTAACTTTATAGGAAGCAATTTCCTATAAAGTAAAAAAATAACCGTGTAAAAATACACGGTCTGAATTCGATATTTGAAATACACCCTCAAAACTGAACAATGAGTGAAGAAGAACCAAGTAAAGAGGTCAAGCCCTCGACCTATTAGTACTGCTTAACTGAACACATCACTGTGCTTACATACGCAGCCTATCAACCTCGTAGTCTACAAGGGGTCTTACTAGCTTACGCTATGGGATATCTAATCTTGGAGATGGCTTCACGCTTAGATGCTTTCAGCGTTTATCCAATCCGCACTT
>CAYTRD010000026.1:0-27694 GCA_964440255.1 uncultured Ruminococcus sp.
GTTGAAACAAATATGAGATTGCGAACTGAACCGCCGTATGCCGAACGGCACGTACGGTGGTGTGAGAGGGTGGAGTTATTCCACCCTACTCGATTGTTAAGTCCATTTTTATGTACTGTAAATCAAAGATTTTTGTTGAGATTTAAACAATATTGTTTTATACTGAGAACAAGAGGTGAGATTGTGTTATTCGGTAAAAAATGTCGATACTGTGGTATGGAATACTTAAGTTTAAAGCATACATATTGTCCTTATTGTGACGATATAGATTTTGCAAATATTGATTCGGTAACAATTTTAAATACTGAAATGACATATCGCACTGAAACTGAAGAAGAATTTGACCCTGTTATGACCAACTTTCTAACCGATATGGATGGTTGGCAACATTATGAAACAAAAATCATTGAATATGAAGTCGAAAATGGTTATGAGTATACTTTTATAATTTATTATACCAACGGTAAAAGTATAATAAAAACATATCATGAATCACAGCCGATTGCCCAACGATTGTTAGAACTTCAAGAAAAATCAAATCTTTATACTCAGGTTGAAGAATGCTTTCAGAATGTATCAGAAATCTTAAGTGACACAACCCGGTGGGGTTCACCATTTGATTATGATAAGGTTGCAACAAAATTCAGTCAGATGGCACGATTATATGAACTTAAGAATAACCCCACAGAACAAGAACTAATAGAAGTAACTCGGCTCAAAATCTCGAGCATATTAATGTCTGATATGAAAGAATATGTTGAGTCTATTCAAGAACTGTTGTTTTACATTTTAGCAGAAGACGAAAAAGATAACGATGATTTTAACATCAGTAATATAAAAGATATTATCTTTACGCAAAACACTGTGAGTGGAATTGATGCATTTGCAATTTTAGCAGCAAATGAAGATGTTACTGATGACACTATAATTGCATATGAGAGTAAAAGAGAATTCAATAATTTCAGGAAAGTATTAATTACAACTTTTGGTAATAACAAGGCAAAGATTCAATATGATAACATTATAGTGTGGGATATGAAAATGATCATATCTGCTTATATAAAAGCATTCCGGAAAGCAGTATCAATCGGAACTCAACCTGAAATCAAGTTGCAACCAAAAGAAAACTTTGTAGTAATTGATTTTGACACAACCGGAACTAATTATAATTACAATTCACCCGACATGGATGAAATTCTGTCAGTATCAATTATAAATCAAGATGGCGATATTCTGTTAGATACTTTTTGTAGTACTGAACGAAAGAAATATTGGTATGACGCTCAACGAGTACATGGAATTACACCAAGAGATGTACAAGGCAAACCAACTTTTGTACAGGTTCTGCCACGAGTGTTGGAAATTCTTTCGTCAGCAGAGTTTGTAATTGCTTATAATATTAGCTTTGAGCGAAACTATGTAGAGTCTTATATAAAGCGTACCAATCCAATATATTTAGTGAATTATCACATAAACTGGGAAATGCAAAAAGACCCGATGTATATGTACGCGAATAATATTGGTAGTCGCCAATGGGTGAAACTTGAAGAAGCTGTTAGAAGTTATGGCTATAATTTTAATGCTCATAATTCTCTTGAAGATGTCAAAGCAACTTTATTTTTGTATAATCAATTAAAATAAGTTAGGTGTAAGAGGAGCTAAAGAATGGTTCGAAAAACATCCACCTAACTTAGACGCCAATTTCAGATGGACTGATATCAACAGATGGGATAAAGACTAATATATTATCATTCCGCACATTCGACAAAACACGAACCTCCTTGTAAAATGGTATTACCAAATACAAGGATCTTCACATTTATTACATCGGAGTAAGATGCTGGCGAGATATTGAAGTAAAGCTCTATACTTAAAACGAACTCCCCACCGAGCAATCGGTGGGAGTTTTCACAATGCAGTTTATTGACTTTTTGCAATTTTATTGTTATTATTTTTCTACTGAAATCAGAAAGAAGAGAAATCAATGGATTTAATTTTTGACTCATTTTTAGAATTCGATCTGAGTGTATTCCAATGGATTCAGGGAATACAGAACGGTTTTCTTGACAAGCTTATGGTCGGTATTACATCACTCGGCAATGCAGGCATGATATTTATTATTTTGGGTTTTATACTTTTATTTACAAAAAAATACCGTAAGGCAGGATTATCTGTTCTTGTTGCACTTCTTATAATGCTGATTTGCAACGACCTGTTCCTCAAGGAGTTTTTTGCAAGGGTAAGACCTTTTAACCTTTATGAATCTGATCCCGTAAAGTATGCTGATTGGGGTTCAGAATACGTTTTCCCTGACCTGGTATATAAGCCCTCAAGCTATTCATTCCCATCGGGACATGCTGCTTCCGCCTTTGCTGCAGCTGTGGCTGTGTTGTGGAATAACAGAAAAATAGGTATTCCTGTTTTTATATTCTCCTCGGTTATGGGCTTTTCAAGAATATATGTGCAGGTTCATTATTGCAGCGATGTAATCGGCGGACTTATTTCCGGAACAATCTGTGCCCTTATTGCAGTATTGATTGTCAGATTCCTTTTTCCCGTCGTTGATAATGGCATCAATAAGCTTTCCGAAAAACTGAAAAAGAAAAAGTCTGTTTAATATTAGTTTTCACATCCAAGCTGACCGGAAGGATTGATAGAATTATGTATACTTCGAGCGATGTGATAAAAAAATTAAACAAGCCCATTCTCAGCCGAAAAGATATCCCCTACAACTCTGCTTTAATCTTTAATGCAGGTGTTACAAAGTATAACGGCAAGTACATAATGATGTTCAGAAATGATTACGGTGATTTTGAGCAAAGAGAACTGACGGGAACAAATCTCGGATTGGCAACAAGTGATGACGGAATAAACTGGACCGTTTCCGAAAAACCTTGTTTTCAGCTTTCAGATAATGAAATTCAATAGGGAACAAACTGACTGTAAATAAGTACAATTTGTTCCCTAAAATATTTGATTCTGCAAATTGGAATTTGCGTTACTGTTTTAATATTCTTCCGTTTTTACAATTTCACCCATACCGCCACTGAGACTTTCTTTTACCTCACAGTATTTGAGTGTTGCACCTTCTTTTACGAAAATCGGCATTGTTTTAAGGTCAACTTTTTTAGAAATCCACATACCGTTTGATTTGATTTTTTCTTTAGTGAAATAGTCAAACCAAGCGCCTTTCGGGAGATAGATTTCACGGATATCTGTTTTGCTTAAAGGCTTAAGCACAGGTGCAACAAGAAGATTGTCACCGAAAAGGTACTCGTCATCGATGTATCTTACATTTCTGTCTTCGGGATATTCAAAATACAATGCACGCATCATCGGAAGACCTGTCTTAGTGCACTTTTCTGCCTGCTCATAAATATATGGCATAAGTGAATAACGGAGCTTATCGTAGTAACGGAAAATGTCGCACGCCTCTTTTGAAAAACGCCAAGGCTCACGATAATTGTTATCACCCACACCGTGACAACGGGAGTGGGACGAGAAAAATCCCAACTGTGCCCAACGGACATAAAGCTCATCGGTAGGTGTACCTAAGAATCCGCCGATATCGTGTGAGAAGAACGGAATACCGCTTAAACCTAATGAAAGAGCTGCTCTGAGTGTACCTGCCAATGCTTCAAATGTGCATTGACTGTCACCGCCCCAATGAAGGGGATAACGCTGACTGCCTGCAGTACCGCTGCGAGCCCATACGATATTTTCGCCCGATACTTCCTTTGTTGCACCAAAAATCACGCTGTTGTAAACAAGTGAATAAAGGTTGTGGAAGAGCTTTCCGTCAATATTCTGATAAATTGCATCCTCTGCAATACCCTCACCAAAGTCAGTTTTTATTGCAGCAGCACCGAGCTTAATCAGCTCTTTTATCTTATCCCCGTACCACTTGCAGGCATCAGGATTTGAAAAGTCAATGGTAACATCCTTGACCCAACTGCCCTGACAAGTATCTGGGAGTTGATAAGGCTTGCCGTCTTTATCCTTTGAAAGATAGCCGTATTTTACGGCTTCGTGGTAATTCTCGTTATCGTCATTGGGAGGAATGAAATTATATTGCCAAAGGCTGATCCTGAAGCCGTCTTTTTTATATCTTTCGATATTTTCTTTCGGATTAGGGAAGCGTTCCTCTGAGAATTTAAGGTCGCAGTTCCAATCTCGGTTAAACCACGCGGTATCAAGATGAAGAACATCGCAGGGAATATCGTTTTCACGGACTTTCGTTGCTATATCGTCAACAACATCCCAGGAAACATAACTGTTACGGCTCATCCAAAGACCGAAACTCCACAGCGGCGGCAGCTTTGCAAAGCCTGTAAGTGTGCAATAGCCCTTGATAATGTCCTTCGGTGTTTTACCGCCGATTACAAAATAATCAATCTGACTGTCAAGAACAGCAAACTGTAAAGCACTTAAATCTGTTGTGCCTATCTGCCAGTCTGTTTTAGCACTTGAATTAAGGAAAAGTCCGTAGCCCTTGGTTGAAATATAGAACGGAATGTTAATATATGAGCGACGGCTTGTTGTGCCGACGGCATCTTTATTATGAAAATCAACTGTTCTGCCGTTACGGGTAAGGGAGTCAAAGCGTTCACCAAGACCGTAAACAACTTCATCAGTTTCAAGCTCAAGGGATTCAAAGCAGGCGTAATCACCATCTGAATCGGCAAGAGCCAAATCGTGAATATCACCTGTTTGGAAATCCTGCTTTTTCTGTGAATAAAACTCTTTGCCGTCAATAAATTTTGCAGAAATCTTTGTAGTTTCTTTGTTTATGAGCACTTGGATTTTGTTTGTTGTGAGAGTGATTTTCTTATCGGTTTCATTGAGAGTGAAATCAACTTTTTCCGCTTTCGCAATAAGCATCCGTGCATCTTCGGGAAGCCCTGCAAAATGATTTTTGATTTCTTTATCTTTTGAGAAAACCACTCTGAAAACTTCATCAGTCCAAAGCTCTATATGTAAATATACTTTTGGGACTGTAATGTCGGCAGGCTTATATAAATGCAATGATGTTTCGTGAGTGTATGAAAGCATTGCACGGCGAGCCGTTGTGCCGAGAGTGAGCACAATTCCGTTTTCTTCTTTTTCAATATCTGATATTTCTTGCGGTCTGTTCTGAATTGCATGGTCAAATCGGAAATCTGCAATTTCAGTTTTTGAAACTGCCGTTATTTTATTTAAAGTTTCAGCCTGCATAAACTGCGGAAAATTCTGACTGTTCGGTGTTGTTGACATTTACATCAGCTCCTTTGACGAAGACTTATTTGTCTTTAGTGTTTGGGAATGTTTTTTTACATTATAGGAAATTCCTTCCTATAATGTAAAAAGATTATATGTACCTGAGAACGGAAAGCAAGCTTTCCTCGGAGATGGACTATTCGAAAACGGTCGCCTGAGTCTCGGCGAAGCCGTTTTCTTGCACTAAAATTATACCAAACATTTAGAGCCAAGTACAGTCTTTTCTGCACTTGGCTCTATCTTATTTTTTCGGGCTTTTGTACAGCCCCTTTTTTATTGAAAATTGATAAAGGTTGTATCCTTAATATTCCCCCGCATTCGATAAATTACAGACCTCCCTGTAAAATGGTATTACCAAATACAAGGAGGTCGTTTTTGTGAATAATCGGAAAACCAAACTGAGGCTCACGGATTTTGAGTGTAAGCTGTTACGGGGCGGAATGAATGAGTTCTAAAATATGCTTCTTGCAGAGGGTATAACCACAGAAGATGTTGATGAGCTGCTTATTAAATTATCGGATAAACGGCAAGTAAGGAGTGCCGAAAAATTTTTTAGCTAAAAGCACCTGAACAGGTAGAAAAATAAGTCTATATATGCTATACTCAAAAGGAATAATGCAATTTAGCTGAAGGAGAGGCCTTTTTATGAAAAAAAGAATTATTAGCCTTGCACTGTCCGCAGGTTTTGTGATGTCTCTTGCCGGTTGCGGTGACAATCAAGCCGTCCGACCCCTTGAAAACGCATTGTGTGATTTTTCTATGAGCGATGTGGAGCTTCTTAATGCTTATGAGCAGAACGCTTTTAACCTTGAGAGTATATACCTGAAAAAGCTTGATGCAGATAAGCTGCTCAAAGGCTTTTGTGACATCGGAGGAGTGGAAAGTGAAGCCGAAAAATACGGCGGTTGGGAAACCTCGTCCATTCAGGGGCATACCTTGGGTCACTATCTTACTGCCGTTTCACAGGCTTATGCTACATCGGGTGACATAGAGCTTAAGAAAATTGCAGAGCATATCGTGTCTGTGCTGGCTGAGTGTCAGAATAAAGAAACAGGCTATCTTGCCGCCATACCGGAAAGTCATTACATTCAGCTTGAGAGCGGTAACACCTCAGGCACTTGGGTACCTTGGTACACCATGCATAAAATTATGGCAGGTCTTATTGATGCATATGAATTAACTGCAAACTCTCAGGCTCTTGAGGTTGCCTCAAGGCTGGGAGATTGGGTATACGGCAGAACATCACAATGGGATGAAGCTGTGCAGTATACTGTGCTTAATGTTGAATACGGCGGTATGAACGATTGCCTTTATCAGCTTTACAGCCATACAAAGAGTGAAGCTCATCTTTCAGCCGCCCACAGCTTTGATGAAATGACCTTGTTCGAGCCGCTTTATAACGGCGAGGATATACTCAACGGCAAACATGCCAACACTACAATTCCGAAAATTATCGGTGCATTGAACCGCTATATCGTTCTCGGAAAAGGCGAAGAATACTACCTTAAAGTAGCTGAAAGCTTCTGGGATATCGTTGTTAATAACCATACATATATCACCGGCGGTAACAGTGAGTGGGAGCATTTCGGAGAGCCGAACATTCTTGATGCCGAGCGAACCAATTGCAACTGTGAAACCTGCAATACATACAATATGCTAAAGCTTACCCGAGAGCTGTTTAAGATTACCGGTGAGAGCAAATACGCGGACTATTATGAAAACACCTTCATAAATGCCATTTTGTCCTCTCAAAACCCCGAAACGGGAATGACTACATATTTTCAGCCTATGGCAACAGGCTTCTTTAAGGTTTACAGCTCAGAAACCGAGCATTTCTGGTGCTGTACAGGCTCAGGAATGGAAAACTTTTCAAAGCTTGATGACAGTATCTGTTACAAGGATGAAAACAGCATTTATGTTGTTCGTTATACATCCTCCAAGGTCACTTGGACAGAAAAGGGCATTACCGTTACACAGAATGAAAATCTGCCGAATGTAACATTTACCATTGGCGGTTCAGCTCAGGCGGATATTGTTTTAAGAGTGCCCGATTGGTGTGCCGATACACCTGTTGTTAAAATCAACGGTACTCTTTGTAAGGAAAAGGCAGTTAACGGCTTTATCCGATTGTCAAAGGAATGGCAGGACGGTGATGTGATTGAATACACCATACCTATGGGAATAGAAGTGTATGACCTGCAGGATAATGAAAATGCAGTTGCCTTCAAATACGGCCCGTGGGTACTGAGTGCAGATCTCGGCAGCTCCGATATGCAAACGAGTACAACAGGTGTTAATGTTACGGTTCCTCTGCTTGATTCCTCAATCAGTGATGTGATTACCGTTAAGGACGGCACTATCAGAAGCTGGTTAAAAAATATTGACAAAAATCTTGTGCGTAAGGAAGGGACATTGGATTTTGTTCTCAAGGGTACTGACCGTGAGCTTATCTTCTCACCTCACTATATGCAGCATAATAACCGCTACGGTATCTATTTTAAGCTTGCCGATGCCAAAACCGAGGTTAAAGAAAATGAAGCCGATAAGTATATTGTAATTGACAGCCTGCCTGTCGGCAACGATCAATACGAATTTTCACACAATCTCAAATCAGACCTTTCCAACTCGGGAAATCATTTAGGTCTCATTTTCAGGGATGCGGTACCGGGCGGATCTTTCAGCTACGATATGACAGTTGATAACAAGGCTGCAAATTACCTTTGTGTCAAATACTTCAGCGGTGATGCGGGAAGAAGCTTTAAAATTCTCGTTGACGGAGAGCTTCTTGAGGATGTGGTCATTGAAAATGTGAATCCCGGCGGATTCTATGATGTTTACTATAAGATACCCGATGAAATGACAGTCGATAAAGAAAAAATCACCGTTACATTTAAAGCGGCTGCGGACAGCTATGCAGGCGGTATTTTCGATAAGCTCAGTATTGTAAAGGACAAATAAGAAAGAAAATAAAGTAATTGCTGTAATAAACAGACCTTTTGCCTGCTTTGTTGTTGACGGTGTGGTCTACGAGGGTGTGTTCTGCGTTCAGAAGGATGAAAGTGCAGAAAAAACAGGAAAGCTTGTTTTCAGTGCAGTCGGAACCAACAACGAGTGCATCTGGGGCGTAAAGAAATAAAAATCAAGAAGCTATATTAAACAATAAACTCCGTTTATCGGGAAAACCGGTAAGCGGAGTTGCTGTGTCTTGCAGGTATTGAAATTATTATGACCTGCGGGACAGGATTTAATTTCAATTCATTTCGGACACAGGCTGTTAAAATTGTGACGGTGAATACTCAAAAAACTGCGATTTTTGTTTTTCATTGATATTGAGAAAAAATTATGATATAATTTAATGAAGAATTAATTATTTTTGTATCGGAGATTGATTTTATGAACGGAAGAATAGTTGCTTTTGTGACGGTTTTTGTTTTTTTGCTTGCTCTTACTTCTTGCGGCGGTAATACAGCCGAGAATACGACCGATGAAACCGAATCGAGTGAAGTGCAGACAACGGAAGGTGTTGAGCTTCAGGAAAGTACCGAGACGGTGACGGCGGCTGAAGCTACTGAAGCGGTGCAGACAACTGAAGCTGTAACACAGCCTGAAAATACCACACAGGTACAGACAAGCGAAATAGTGACGGAAGCTGTTACTGATGCCGAAACCACCGAAGCCGTGTCGGAGGATGTCGCTTCTTGGAATACGGAAAAAATAGTTGCATTTTACAAAGAGGCTGCTGCGGCAACGGGGAATTCAGTAAAATCTCAGCAGACAATCGGACTTCAGGATATATCCGTGAATAACGGACAGCTCGGCGGTGTTTTCAGCTTTGTAACACCGATACTTTCCTCATTTTTGTCCGGAAGCACTACCGAGACAGACGGAATAACGGGAGAATTCCTGCAGCTTACCGCGGAAGATGTAAGCACAGCCCGTGCTTATGAAAGCTCAAATGGAACAGTTGTTGAAATTACTCTGAACGAACAGACGGATAAGGCGGATGCCGATGTGACGGACGGCAGTGTGGCACACGGTATTTCTGTTGTGGCAGACCTTCCCTCTGTTATGGCACAGCTTAATGAAAAGGGACTTCCCATTGATATATCCGCCCAAAATACCGTTCTGAAATATACAGATCCCGTGATAAAGGCGGTAATCTCCGATGACGGAAAAATAGTAAACGGAACATGGAGCTGTATAGTTGAAATTAGCCTTTCCGATTATAAATTTGCAGGCTCTGCGGTAGACAGCACAAGTGTCGTTCTTGATAACAAAATCACGGTAAACGGCGGTTTTGCTCCGTAATTAACGCCTTCGGTAAGCAGAAGCTGCGAGTGATAATTTTTTTTGCATACAGTGGACGTAAAAAGCGTAGTGCGGGAAGCGGTATAAATAGTTATCCGTATAATTTTTATGTTGTGAAATTGCACAGAATTGTGCAATTGGATTTGGTTTGTTTTAATAAAATATAGAATTAATAAAAATGTAATTTTTTGTCTTGAAAGTTGTGCGGTACGGGAATATAATCTTTAGGCTGACGAGCGAAGACGTAATGTGTTCAGCTCCGTCAGCCTAAATGTGTAAAATATTAAAAATGTGGAAAAGAAGGGTATTTATGACGAAAATTTTTCAGCCGAAGCTCATTTCCTGTCTTAAAGGCTACACTAAGGCACAGCTTGTAAAGGACCTGACAGCAGGTGTTATTGTTGCAATAATCGCTCTGCCTTTGTCAATTGCATTGGCTCTTGCCTCAGGTGTTACACCTGAGCAGGGACTTTATACCGCAATAATTGCAGGCTTTGTGATTTCAATGCTTGGCGGTTCCCGAGTGCAGATTGCGGGACCTACTGCGGCATTTGCCACAATAGTTGCGGGGATAGTTGCCGAAAACGGCTTCTCGGGACTTGTGCTTGCTACATTATTTGCAGGTATTCTCCTTGTGCTTATGGGTGTATTTAAGCTTGGAAGTCTTATAAAGTTTATTCCCTATACCATAACTACAGGCTTTACAACGGGTATCGCCATAACACTAATTATAGGTCAGCTGAAGGACTTTTTCGGACTTACCTTTGTAAATTCGCCGATAGAAACAATAGAAAAGGCTGAAGAGGTAATTCATCAGTTACATACCTTCAATTTTGAAGCCTTTATCATAGGTGCGGTGTCCCTTGCCGTGCTGATTTTCTTCCCTAAATTCATAAAGAAAATTCCTCCGTCAATATTCGCTATTGTAATATCCGCGGCACTTGTTAAGATATTTGATATGAATGTAAACACAATAGGCTCGCTTTATACCATTTCTTCGGCTCTTCCCGTGCCCTCACTTCCCGAATTTTCATTTGATACGGTGAAGGCTGTTATCCCTGATGCGTTTACGATTGCAGTTCTTGCCGCTGTTGAGTCACTGTTGTCCTGTGTAGTTGCAGACGGTATGACGGGAAGCAGACATAATTCCAACACCGAGCTTATCGCACAGGGCGCAGGTAATATCGCATCTGCTCTTTTCGGCGGTATTCCTGCCACGGGAGCTATTGCAAGAACAGCCGCAAACATCAAAAACGGAGGCAGAACTCCTATTGCAGGTATGGTGCACGCAGTAGTGCTTCTTCTTGTGCTTGTTGTTCTTATGCCCTATGCGGCACTTATTCCCATGCCCACTATTGCAGCAATTCTTTTCGTTGTTGCTTATAATATGAGTGAATGGAGAGAATTCGTTTCCATTATAAAGCACTCACCCAAGAGTGATACTCTTGTTCTTCTTGTTACCTTTATTCTGACTGTGGTATTTGACCTTGTTGTTGCAATTATCGCAGGTGTAATTCTTGCAACCGTTCTCTTTATGAAGCGTATGAGTGATGTTACCGATGCATACGGCTGGAAGGAATTTGACGAAAGCACGGACGAAGCTCATATAAAATATAAGAAAGTACCCGAAAATACAATGGTATTTGAAATTACGGGGCCCATATTCTTCGGTGCTTCGACAAAGGTTATGGATGTTATAAGGGGTGCGAAAAAGCAGGTGCTTATTCTTCGTATGAGAAGCGTGCCCGCAATTGATGCAACAGGTCTTCACAGCTTTGAGGCAATACTTAAGCTTTGCAAAAAGGAAAACAAAACTCTTATTCTTTCCCATGTAAACGAACAGCCTATGAAGACGCTTAAAAAGTCGGGTATGCTCGGAGAAATCGGTGAAGAAAACATCTGCAGTAATATTGATGAAGCAATAGAAAGAGCAGAGAGCATAACTTAACGGTGTAAGCCGTTAAATTATGATTTGTATTTTTCTGCTTGCAGGTTGAACATATATGCGTATTTGCCGTTTTTCTGCATCAATTCCTCGTGGGTGCCGCTTTCTGCTATTTTGCCGTTCTCCAGCATAAATATTCTGTCCGCGTGCCGTGTGGTTGAAAGGCGGTGGGATATGAAAATTACGGTCTTATCCTTACAGCCCTCGCTGATTGTAAGATTCAGCTCATATTCTGATACGGGGTCAAGGTTTGCTGACGGCTCGTCGAGAATGATATAGGGACAGTTTTTATAAAAAGCCCTTGCAATTGCAAGCTTTTGCTGTTCACCGCCCGAAAGCATCATACCGTCATCGGAGAATTCACGAAGCAGTACGGTATTCACACCGTCGGGAAGCTCCTTTTTGAAGCCTGCCTTCCCGAGTGCTTCAAGAACTCTTTTTTCATCAAAGTCCTTTGAAAGGGCAACATTTTCGCCTACGGTGGCACCGAAGATACAGAAATCCTGAAAAACTGCGGCAAATCGGTTCCTGTGGGAATAAACAGTTTCCTCTCTTATGTCCCTGCCTCCGATTTCAATGCTTCCGTTTTTAACATCATAAAGCCTTAAAAGAAGATTTGTAAGCGTGGTTTTTCCGGCTCCGTTGTAGCCGACGAGAGCTATTTTTTCATAGGGCTTTATTTCAAGGCTTATTCCGTCTAAGGTGTTTTCTTCGTTGCCCTCATATGAAAAGGTTATGTTATTGAGCCTTATTTCTTCGGGTTCGCCACAGTCGGCATTATGTCTGCCGTCTTTGATCTCGTTTTTCTCCGAGAGGAATTTTTTACATTTTTCAATCATTTCCGAGCGTTCCGTGAAGCTTCTGACGGAATATACGGTAAGGTATAAAATCCCTGAGCCTATCTGCACGCTTCCGTTGAAGGTGGCAACGAAATCACCTGCCGACATATTCTTTGTGACTATCGTCTGATATCCGATATAAAGACCGAGAACCAGCACGAAGCCTATGCATTGAATGGTGAAATCCTGTATAAAGAAAAGTGAATCAATCTTTTTCATATATTTATTCTGTGCAGATATCACTTCATCGGCACTTTTAAGGAAGCGTTTTCTTAAAAGGGGATAAATACCGCTTGTTCTTATTTCTCCCGCATATTCGGGAAGATAGAAAACACGGGCAAAATAGTCGGATATTCTGTGCTTTTCGGTTATTTCTTCTCTTCTTTTTGTCTGAAGCCTTCCCGTGTATTTGCCCATAGGGATAAAGACCGTAACAAAGGCGAGCACTATGATGAGGCATACGGGATCAATAGTCAGCAGTACTGCCGATATCGTGATAAAGGATATGACTTCCTCTATCCAGCCCTTAACTATACCGAGGGTATATTTTATGCTGTCGGAGGAATTTTCGATCGACAGTATAAAATCGGCATAATAACCGGGGTCATCATATTTTTTCATATCAAGCTCTGCCGCTTTTTTATAGAACATTGACTGGATACCAAGGTCAATGTTTTCTCTTTCTCTGTGAACGAAAAGCTCAAAGAACAGGGAAGTGGATATTTCACCGATAACGAGAACTGCAACCATAAGTGCTATTCCCGAAAGTATTTTTACGGGGTCTGCACCGCCCACAACCTCATCAATTACGAATTTAAGTCCTATTACGGATATTATTCTTGAGGGTAATACGCTCATTATATGTTCGAGTATCTCACCGATTACAAGCATAGGGGATATTTCGAACATCAGCTTAAGCACATAAAGGGTGTTTGAGACCGTCTTGAAAAGGCTTTTTATTCTTTCTTTTATGTTCATATAGCTTCACCTTCTTCCTTGTAGCTTGATGCCTGTAAAGTGAACATATTACTGTATGTGCCGCCCTTTTTCATAAGCTGACCGTGAGAGCCTGTTTCCGTGACCCGTCCGTCTTCAAAAACAAAAATGATGTCGGACAGCACGGCACTTGAAAGGCGGTGCGAAATGTAAATTACGGTTTTATCCCTTGTTCCCTCAAACAGGATTTCATACATTTTATATTCTGCAACGGGGTCAAGTGCAGAGGAGGGCTCGTCCAGTATTGCCGTATCGAAGCTTTTTGAAAACATTCTTGCAATACATATCTTTTGTTGCTCGCCGCCTGAAAGGCCTATGCCTTTTTCGTCGAATTCCCGTGTTAAAACCGTCTTCTCTCCTTCGGCGAGTTGAAGTATTTTGTCGTGTATTCCTGCTCTTATAAGGGCATTTTTGATAATGCTTTCATCTTCGTCGGTTTCCGACTCACGGCAGAGCACATTTTCACCTATTGTCAGAGCAAATATCTGATAGTCCTGAAAAACTGCCGACAGACGGCTTCTTAAGGAATCAATATTATATTCCTTAATATTTCTGCCGTTATAAAGAATCTCACCCGAATCGGGGTCGTAGAATCTCAAAAGCAGCTTTACAAAGGTTGTTTTTCCGGCACCGTTATATCCCACTATTGCGACGGTCTGTCCTTTTGTTATCTTGAGACTGAGCCCGCGAAGAGTGGGGGAGTCGGCACCCTCGTATGTAAAACAAACATCCTTGAATTCAAGGCTCTCGAATTCCTCTGCTTTTTCTGTACCCGATATGATCTTTGTCTCATATTCCATAAATTCTCTTAAGAAGCTGAAATATTCGGATTCCTTTCTCACCTCGGAAAAGGCTTCACCTAAATCGTTGAATACATCCTTTAAGTTACTCATAGCCGTCATAATTACGGAAAAATCCGAAATCGGAAGATTCTTTTTAATTACGAAGCGAAAAGCCGCATAAATGTAGGTTACGGCTACCGGAAGAGCCTTTCCGAAAAAGCCCGAAAGGGTTTCAAGAGCTGCTATTTTTATACCGTAGCGTTTTATCACCTCACGGTTTTTGCTGACGGCATTTTTGTACCTTTCGTGAAGCACCGAGAAAATGTCGGAGGTTCTCATATCCTTTGCGAACTCACGAAGATAGAGGGTTCTTTTTACATATGCCTTTCCTCGGTTGTTGGGTGTCATTTCCTTGTCCTTTTTTACCTGTATTTTACCCTTAATCATTTCAAGAACAAGAACGATAAGTGATGCACAAAGTATGAGAAGTATCTTCGGGTCAATGGTGACAACATATAAAATCAGGAAAATTCCCGTAAGTCCTCCTGCAATAAAGCTTGAAAGATAATAAATCAGAATGTCAAAATGCTCTTCGGTAATTATCTCCGTTGCTCTTTTGTATTTGTCGTAAAAAGAGGGATTTTCAAAGCAGGACATATCTGTGCTTACGGCTTTTTTGAAAATAAGGTCGTTAAGATTTTTGTAGAAAACCTTACGCTTTTTTCCGATGAAATAATCGGCAATGCAGTCACTGCCCTTAGAAATCAGCTCTGCAAGAACGAATATGAGAATGAGTATCACATATTCCTTAAAGCTTGTGCCGCTTGTAATAAGGTCAAGAAGCAGCTTGAGGAGCAGTATTTCTTTCACAAAGCCCGTAAAAAACCAGTAAGAGGTCTGTGAAAGTGCTCTCGAGAATATAAGTCCGGGGGCACATTTCCGTATGATTTTTAAGGCATAAGAAATATTTTTCAGTAATGAAAATCTGTTTTTGTCATTTTGTTTCTTCATTTTTTCCTCCTTGATTTTATGGATAAGAAAACGGCTTCGCCGAGACTCAGGCGACCGTTTTCGGATAGTCCGTCGACCGGGGAAGCACCGCTTCCCGTTGGTCGGGACATATAATCTTCTTTACTTTATGGGAAATTGCTTCCTATAAAGTAAAAAAAGCCCGTAAGCCTTCCGGCATACGGACTGTGTATCGAAAATCTTACCGTCACCAAAGGGGCACGGACACAGCAGCCGGAATTTTTTTGTTCATATAATATACTCTTGTCATGTTATCCGTCTCCTTTCTTTGTGAATTTCAATTTCAATTTACCAAATCGGAGGAAAATGTCAAGCCGAAATGCAAAAGTGTCAATCTGAAATGCACATTTGCTGTTTACATTTTGAAAATTATGTAATATAATGACTTTGTATATTCTTAAATAAAGGATGAAGAAAAATGGCAGATAATGAAAGACTTGCCGAGCTGTTGTTCGGTCATATTACAAAAACACCGAAGGATTATGAGGAGATGTATCCTTTGAGAAACCTTTCCGAGGGTGCAAAGGTTACGAGATTCGCACCCAGTCCCACGGGATATATGCATATAGGCAATATGTTCTCATGTCTTATTGACCGCCTTGCCGCCTCCACTCCCGACAGCGTTTTCTATCTTCGTATTGAGGACACCGACAAGAAGCGTGAGGTTCACGATGCTATTGATAAGATAATTGAGGGACTTTCAGCATTCGGTATTGCTCCCACAGAGGGTATTTCGGGGAAAGAGACCGAAAAGGGTATATACGGCCCCTACAAGCAGAGCCTTCGTAAGGATATTTACGGCTGCTTCGCTAAAGACCTTGTGCTTAAAGGCTATGCATATCCCTGCTTCTGCACCGAAGAAGACCTTACGGCTCTTCGTGAGAATCAGGAGAAGGAGGGTGCAAACCCCGGTTATTACGGAAAATATGCCTCCTGCAGAAATCTTACAATAGAAGAGCAGGAAGCAAAAATCAAAGCAGGTGTTCCCTATACAGTCCGCCTTCGTTCCGACGGTGACGAAAACAGAAAAATTATAGTTGAAGATCAGATAAAGGGTAAAATCGAGATGCCCGAAAATGTTCAGGACCTTGTTCTTCTTAAAACTGACGGCATACCTACATATCACTTTGCACACGCAGTTGATGACCACCTTATGAGAACAACTCACGTTGTCCGCGGTGACGAATGGATATCCTCACTTCCTCTTCACATTCAGTTATTTAAGCTCTTAGGCTACAAGCCTCCCAAGTTTGCACATATTTCCCCCATTATGAAGCTTGATGAGGGCAATAAGAGAAAGCTTTCAAAAAGAAAAGACCCCGAAGCAAGTGTCAGCTTCTATGTTGAACAGGGCTTCCCTGCAGACGGTGTTATTGAATATCTTATGACACTTGCAAACTCCAACTTTGAGGATTGGAGAAAGGCTAATCCCGCAGCGGACAAGTATTCCTTCCCCTTCTCCTTCAAGAAAATGAGCTCCTCGGGTGCACTTTTTGATATACTTAAGCTTAATGACATCTGTAAGAATGTTGTTTCCATGATGACGGCATCCGAGGTTTACGAAAACACAGTAAGCTGGGCAAAGGACTATGATAAAGAGCTTTATGACCTTTTCACCGCCGATCCCGAATATGCCAAGACTATTCTTAATATCGACCGTGAAAATCCCAAGCCCCGTAAGGATATCATATGCTGGTCCGATGTAAAGGGATATGTTTCATTCTTCTATGACAGCCTTTATAAAAATGAAGCAGCTCTTCCCGAAAACATAAAAGCGGAAGACGGAAAGGCTATTATTGATGCATATAAGAATGTGTTCGATGAAAATGACGACAAGGACACATGGTTTACAAAAATCAAGGACCTTTGCGAGCCTTTAGGCTTCACACCCAATGTCAAGGAATACAAGAAGAATCCCGATGCATTCAAGGGTCATGTCGGTGATGTATCAACTGTTATCCGTGTTGCTGTTACGGGCAGAACAAACACTCCCGACCTGCACGCAATCCTTGCCGCCCTCGGAAAGGAAAGAGTATTTAACCGTCTTGATGCATTCAAGGCAGCATTATGAAAATTCGGAATTCGGATTTCGGAGATATAGTTTAAGGAGAATTCAAAATGGCTGAAATTGAAACCTCTGCTCTTTCGAGCAATTTTATACACGACTTTATTGATGAGGATTTAGCTGCAGGGGTAAATACCCGTGTGCAGACCCGTTTTCCTCCCGAGCCCAACGGCTATCTTCATATCGGTCACGCAAAGGCTATCTGCATAGACTTTGCAACGGCTGAAAAATACGGCGGAATATGTAATCTCCGTCTTGATGACACAAACCCCTCAAAGGAAGATGTTGAATATGTTGAATCCATAAAAGAGGACATCGAGTGGCTCGGCTTCAAGTGGGAAAACATTTACTACGCCTCCGAATACTTTGATTTCATTTATGAATGTGCAATAAAGCTCATAAAAGACGGCAAGGCATATGTTGATGATCTTACCGCCGACGAAATGCGTGAATACAGAGGCACACTCACAGAGCCCGGAAAAAACAGTCCCTACAGAGACCGCAGCGTTGAGGAAAACCTTAAGCTTTTCGCTGAAATGACCGAGGGCAAGTATGCAAACGGTGAAAAGGTGCTTCGTGCAAAAATTGATATGGCATCTCCCAACCTTAATATGCGTGACCCCGTAATCTACAGAATTATGCATGTGTCACATCATCAGACAGGGGACAAATGGTGCGTATATCCTATGTATGACTTTGCACATCCTCTTTCCGATGCAAAGGAAAATGTAACATATTCTCTCTGCTCCCTTGAATTTGAAAACCACAGACCCCTTTACGATTGGTTTATCAGGGAGATAGGCTTCAAGGAGCCTCCCAGACAGATTGAATTTGCCCGTCTTAATATTAACTACTGTATAACAAGCAAGAGAAGAAATATCCGTCTTGTGACCGATAAGCTTGTCAGCGGCTGGGATGACCCCAGAATGGCTACAATCTGCGGTATGAGAAGAAGAGGCTATCCTGCAAAGGCTATAAGAAGCTTCATTGAAAAGGTGGGCGTTTCAAAGGCTTACAGCGTTGTTGACTACGGGCTTCTTGAAAGCTGTGTAAGAGACGAGCTCAATGCCAACGCTCCGAGAGTTATGGCAGTTTTAGACCCTCTTAAGGTAATTATTGATAACTACCCCGAGGGACAGACTGAAAAGCTTCTCGTTGACCGCCACCCCGACCTCCCCGAAATGGGCAAGAGCGAGGTTACCTTCGGAAAAGAAATATATATCGAAAAGAACGACTTTATGATAGATCCTCCCAAGAAGTATTTCAGAATGTTCCCCGGTAATGAGGTACGCTTCAAGGGTGCATATTTCCTTACCTGTACTTCCTATGAAACAGACGAAAACGGTGAGGTTACCTGTATTCACTGTACCTATGACCCCGAAACCAAGGGCGGTGACGCTCCCGACGGAAGAAAGGTAAAGGGTACTATCCACTGGGCAGGCCCCGACTCTCTTAAAGCTGAAGTTCGTCTTTACGACAAGCTTTTCGATGTTGAAGACCCTGCATCAATTCCCGATGATGAATTTGTTGATGCAATAAATAAGGATTCACTTATCGTACTTACCGACTGTCTTGTTGAGCCCTCCGTGAAGTCCGCTAAGGCAGGCGAATCCTTCCAGTTTATCCGTGACGGATATTTTGCGGTTGACCCGGATTCAACAGAAGAAAAGCTCGTATTTAACAGAACTGTACAGCTCAACTCCTCATACAAAAAATAAAGGTTTTTACGACAAAACAAAAAGGTGATAATATGAGAACGACTCACAGAATATTAACTCCCATTCTTGCATTACTCATTTTCCCTGTAAGCATATTTTTCCCCATATTCAGAATTTTTATAGCCTCGGGACTTTCATCAAGTGATACACCCGTAAATCTTCTCGATAATTTCGGTCTGAGCGAATTTATAAGTCTGAAGGATATATATACTACATTTGTTGCATTGGATGACGATAGCAGTACGAATCTTATCAAGACCATATGGTCGGCTCTTTCAGACGAGAAAAAGCAGGAAATATTTGATATGCTTCCCGGACTTCATTGGGGTATTGTATTTTTGGTATTCTTTGTGATCGTGCTTGTTACGGCTCTTGTGCTCGTTATAGTTTCCGCTGCCACAAGGAAGTACGGTGTATGTGTCATCCTTTCGGGCATCGGTGCAGTATCCGCTTTTATTATGAATGCTTCCTTTGACGCTTTTGCAAAGCCCTTCTTAAACGGTGCATTCAATCTTAATACCATTCTCGGTAATACAAATCAGCTTTTAGGTGCACTTCTCGGAAATGTGGCAAGCTTCCAGTATATGAAGCTGGGAATCGCATATTCCGTCATACTTTTGGTTTTTGTATGTACTGCCATTCTCGGCATTTGTGCAGTAATGGAACAGAAAAACGGGGACAAATAAATGAATATGCTTTATAAGGCCTTCGGCGGCTTCTGGAACGGCGTTGTAAAGCCGGGTGACGATAAGCTTCACGCTTCACAGGTGCTTCCCGACGGAATAAAAGAGATTTGCGATATCCCCTATACGGATTCGGGCAGTGAATATCATCTTCTTGATTTCTATTATCCCGAAAACAGGGATAAACCGCTTCCCGTAATAATTGACATTCACGGCGGCGGCTGGATGTATGCAACTAAAGACCTTAATAAAATATACTGTCAGTATCTGGCTTCACGCGGTTTTGCCGTTTTTAACTTAAGCTACCGCCTTGTGCCCGAGGTAACGGTTCCCGTTCAGCTTCAGGACATTTCAGCGGCTTTGAAGAAGATTAATGAAATTGCAGATACCGATATTTGCGATAAATCGAAAATTATGCTGACGGGTGACTCCGCCGGCGGACAGCTTGCGGCATTTACCGCTGCAATCGCAAATTCTCCTGTTCTTTGTGAGCATTTTGCGACTGAGGAGCACGGACTTCGTTTTTCCTGTCTTACCCTCACTTCTCCCGTTGCATTTATGAACTGTGAGCTTCCTATGGGGCTTTACTGCAGAATGATGTGGGGCGAAAAGGGAACAAAAAGAAGCACAAGAAAATATATGAACATCGACGAGCTTATAAAGGAAGTCGATTCCTTCCCGCCCACGCTTTTAGTCACAAGCTCGGGAGATACCCTGGGACTTAAGCAGACAAGAAAGCTGTATAAAACGATGCTGGAGCACTCTATAGAGGCACAGCTTCTCGATTTTCCTAAATTTGAAGGCAAAAATCTCCCGCATGTATTCGGTGTTCTTGAACCCTACAGCAACGCAGGCAAGCTATACATTGACAAAATGTGCGAATTCTTCAATAAAGCATAAATCATAATGCAAAAGTCGCCCGCAAGATATAAAGTCAAATGACATATTAATTATGATTTCAGGAGTTTTCTATGGCTAATAAAATTATTAACAATCTTGGTTTTCATCATGTTGCACTTCGATGCAAGGATATTGAAAAAAGTCTTTCTATGTATAAGGCACTCGGTATGACGGAAAAGGTACGCTGGGGCGAGGGTGAAAAACTCATCGTTATGCTTGATATCGGAAACGGTGATATAATAGAGCTTTTCGCTGACGGCGGTGACAAGTACGCCGAGGAGGGCAAATGGCAGCACTTTGCATTATGCTGTGATAACCCTGAGGAAGCCTTCAACAAAGCCCTTGAAGCAGGCTTTACCCCTCACATATATCCCAAAACCGTACCGCTTGATTCAAAACCCGAAAAAATGTCCATCACCGTAGCCTTTGTCAAAGGCAACGACAATGAACAGGTAGAATTTTTTACATTATAGGAAATTCCTTCCTATAATGTAAAAAGATTATATGTCCCTCCGAACGGAAAGCAAGCTTTCCTCGGAGATGGACTATTCGAAAACGGTCGCCGAAGGCGTACGGCGAAGCCGTTTTCTTGAAGCATAAAAAAATTATTGCAGGCTGTAAAAAACAAGCCTGCAATTTTTATATTATAGGAAATTTCTTCCTATAATGCTAAAAGATTAATGTACCTGAGAACGGAAAGCAAGCTTTCCTCGAAGATGTGCTATCCGAAAACGGTCGCCGAAGCCGTTTTCTTGTGTGGTTAAATTTTATTAAAAGATATTCTTGGTAAAAACAAATGTTGTGATGCTTCGCGGTGAGAGGGTATATGCTGTGCCGAGAAGCTCGTCTGCAACCTGTTCGCAGTTACGGTCTTTGTCTGTTACATAAATTTCCGTATGGGGATATTTTTCGAGGAATCTGACTTCCTCCTCTGTTTCCGAGTTGTTTACCACAACAAGAACTGTCTTTTCATCATTTGTAAACGCAACCTTTGCGATGCTTTCGTTAAGACCTATTTCATCAAACACCTTGACTCTTGTCATACCGGGCTCTATGAATGAGGAGAACTGCTTGAAGGCATAGTAACGGTTATACATCTTGATTTCGCCATCTTCCTCATATAAAAGTCCGTCGCCGTTAAAGGCAGTCCAGCTCTGCCATGAAACGGCATTGAGAAGTGTAAGGTCTTCTATGATTACATTTGCCATATGAATACCGCTGTCAATGGTAGTTGAATCTATTGTGAGAGGAAGCTCGCACCATTCGCTCATTTCAAACTTCTTGTCGGGGTACTTCTCTTTGAAGGTATTTCCGAAATTAGCCTTTTCCGCCTTGTTGCCGTCAAGCCAATAGGAGTGACCCGAGAATGTATCGCAGTAATTATAGAGAGTTTCATTTTCAAAGAACTTGAAAAGGTAGTCGTTATACCACCATATAACCTGACCTGTTTCAACACCCGAAAGCTTATAGGAGGTGTTTCTCTCCTGCATTTCAAGGGCGAACATTTCAAGAAGTGCCACGGCTTCGTCGGGCTCGTAGTGACAGCCTTCCTGTCCTACCCATTCACCGCCCCAACCCCACTGGGGTTCATTTATTGGAGAAATATAGGTTACGGGGTAGCCTTGCTCCACAAACCAGTCTGCAATCGTGAGAAGATATTCCACGAAATCGTCATAATTCTCTTCGGGAAGATTTGAAGCGTATTCCGTGAGTCCTCCGCTTGCCTGTCCCGATTCTGTCATTGAAAAGTGAGGGCTGTTGCAGAAAAGGATTACTTCCTTTGCACCGTATTCTATTGCCTTATCAAGAACCCTTCTTGCGTTGGCATCACGGGTGAAATCGTAAACATACTCGCCCTTTTCCTCATCGTATACATAAAAGCTTTCGGTTCTTCTTGCCGTATCCCATATTCTTGTTTCGGGATTATCAGCTTCACCGCCGCCGATATTGTAACGGACAACATCAAGTCCCAGACCCTCTTCATCGGAGAAAAGTGCCTTTGCGATAGCGTCAGCCTTTTCTTCGGAATCAATAGTCTGTGCCCACCAGCAGGTGGAAGTGCCGAAGGACTCAAAGGTCTGATATTCGGTGATATCCACAATATCAAGATACTGTGCCGTATCACACTTGAAAAGCCCCGAAATACCGGTAATAACGAATGCCATAAAATATGCCAAAGCCTTGATAAACATATTTTTACTCCCTTAACGTATTTTTAAATATGTTATCATATTCGCGGTATAATGGCAATATAAATTTTGCGATTTTGCATAAAGCTGCAGGCAATAAATTTGAATTAATATGAAAGGTTATATATACGGAAGAAGCTGAAACAGAAGTTCAGTGTAATTTAAAAGATACAAAAGTTGTGCAATATATACAAAAAAAGGTGTTTCAAATTTTTTTTGCAAATCAATATTTTCCTTGAATTGCAAATTTTTAATATATATAATGGAGTTGTATGGCTGTGTCAGAAATTTTTCGGTTGTACAAATTTTCTTTATTAAAAGTTTTAGTTCAGTATGAACGGAGGAAATTATTATGGACAAAAAATTAAGAATCGGTATTATCGGTTGCGGCGGTATCGCTAACGGCAAGCATATGCCCAATCTCGCAAAGCTTGAAGACAAGCTTGAGTTGGTTGCTTTCTGTGACATCGTGCTTGAAAGAGCTGAAAAGGCTGCAAAGAAGTTCGGTACAGAGGATGCAAAGGTATATGAAGATTACAAAGAGCTTCTCAAGGACGAGACCATTGATGTAGTTCATGTCTGCACACCTAACCGTTCCCATTCCTTCATTACTATAGATGCTCTTGAAGCAGGCAAGCATGTTATGTGCGAAAAGCCCATGGCAAAGACTTATGCAGAAGGCAAGGCTATGCTTGAAGCAGCAAAGAGAACAGGCAAGAAGCTCACTATCGGTTATCAGAACCGTCAGTGTACAGAAAACCTTTATGTAAAGGATGCTTGTAGGGATAACGAATTCGGTGAGATCTACTATGCTCAGGCACACGCTATCCGCCGCAGAGCAGTTCCCACATGGGGCGTTTTCCTTAACGAATATGAGCAGGGCGGCGGTCCCCTTATTGATATCGGTACACACGCTCTCGACCTTACACTTTATATGATGGATAACTACGAGCCTAAGATGGTAGTAGGTAACACATTCAGAAAGCTTGCTGACCAGACAAATACAGCAAACGCTTGGGGCGACTGGGATCCCGAAAAGTTCACTGTTGAAGATTCCGCATTCGGTCACATCGTTATGAAGAACGGTGCAGTTGTTATGCTTGAAGCTTCCTGGGCACTTAATGTTGCTGATGCAAACGAAGCTTGCTACACACTCTGCGGTGTTGACGGCGGTGTTACAACCAAGGGTGACCTTCGTGTAAACAAGGTTAAGCACGGCAGACAGACAATTGAAACTCCCAACCTCAACGCAGGCGGTGTTGCTTTCTATGACGGCAAGAAGGGCGATGCATCCGAGCTTGATATGTATCAGTGGATAAATGCTATCATCAACGATACAGATCCCTGTGTTCTTCCCGAACAGGCTCTTTGCGTAACAAGAATTCTTGAAGCTATATATACATCTGCAAAGACAGGTCAGCCCGTATATTTTGAAGACTGAGCTTAAGAGGTAATACAATGAAACTTGCTGTTCAGTTATATTCACTTCGCCACCATATGGAAAACGGCGAAAACTTCCTTGATGTATTAAAGAAGGTCAAGGAGCTTGGCTTCCACGGTGTGGAATTTGCAGGCTTTCACGGCTACACAGCCGAAGAGCTGAAAAAAACACTTGATGAGCTTGGTCTTGTTGCAGTCGGTGCACATATGGGCCTTCAGGATTTTAAGGAAGAAAATCTCGCAGAAACCTTAAGAATCGGTAAGGAGCTCGGTGCAAAGACTCTCGGTATCGGCGGTGCTGATACAAAGACGGAAACCTCTCTTAATGAGGTTATTGAAATTATGGGTAATGCCGATAAGGAAGCTTCAGAACAGGGAATGTGTGTTTATTTCCATAATCATACAGAGGAATTCAAGGAGCCCCTTTTCAATACCGTTCCCGGTACTGTCTTTGAAAGACTCGCAAGTGCTTGTCATATGCAGATAGACACATACTGGTCCTTCCACGCAGGAAAAGAGAATTATTCTCTTATTTCCGAATACAAGGACAGAATTCCGCATCTTCACATCAAGGACGGTCTTAACGGTCATCCTATGGCTTTGGGTGAGGGAAACAACGACCTTGCCACAGTTGTAAAGGCTGCAAAGGATAACGGCATCGAATGGCTTATTCTCGAAAATGACGATCCCGTACCCGACGGAATTTCCGATATTACAAGAAGTATGGCATGGCTTAAAGCCAACATAAATTAACGGTGTATACCGTTAATTCGTGAGTGATATTCTTTGCTTGGCAAAGAGTGACATTGCCCTTTCGGGCAGTGAAATACCGTGATTCTCACGGTGTGATATATTTGCCTTCGGCAAATGCTTCGGAAGCCATTCGGCTTTTCCGCTTCGCTCTACAGGGGACGGTTGCCCGTCCCCTAAAAATAAATTCTGGAGGAAATATAATGAAACTTGGTGTTTTTACTACACTTTTAAGCAATCTCTCACTTGAAGAGTCGCTGAAATATTTTACAAGTCTCGGTATCGAAATGGTTGAAATCGGTGTCGGCGGATATCCGGGAAATGCTCACGCTGACCCCGAGGTTTTGCTGAATGATGAAAAGGCTTTTGAGGAATTTCAGGCACTTATAAAGAAGTATAATGTGCAGATTTCCGCTCTTTCCTGTCATTCAAACCCCGTTCACCCAAATAAAGAAGAGGCAGCGGCGGCCGATAAGGTTATCAGAAACGCAATCTTACTTGCAGAAAAGCTCGGTCTTCATCAGATAAATACCTTCTCAGGCTGTCCCGGTGACCATGAGGGGGCAAAATATCCCAACTGGGTAACCTGCCCTTGGCCCAACGATTTCCTTGATATTCTCGAGTGGCAGTGGAATGAGGTTCTTATTCCTTACTGGAAGGACCTTGCAGCATTCGCAAAGGCTCACGGTGTAAACAAGATAGCTCTTGAAATGCACCCCGGCTTCTGCGTATATAATACGGATACACTTCTTCGTCTCAGAGAAGCTGTAGGCCCCGAAATCGGTGCAAACTTCGACCCCAGCCACCTTATCTGGCAGGGTATGGAGCCTGTTGCAGTTATCCGTGCTTTAGGTGATGCTATTTTCCATGTTCACGCAAAGGATACAAGAATTGATAAATACAACACCGCAAGAACAGGTGTTCTTGACACAAAGCTCTATTCCGATGAAATCAACCGTTCGTGGATATTCCGCAGTGTCGGTTACGGTAATGACGAGCTTTATTGGAAGGATATTATCTCCAACCTCCGTCTTGTAGGCTATGACTGGGCACTTTCCATTGAGCACGAAGACTCACTTATGAGCCAGAATGAGGGCCTTTCCAAGGCTGTCGGCACTCTTAAAAACTGCCTTATCACTGAAGAAACAACCGCTGCATGGTGGATATGAGCAAACACACGGTGTTTGCAGTGACATAATAAAGCACCTGACTGTAAAAAGTCGGGTGCTTTTATGTTGACAAAGAGTTTCTGAATGAATTTAAAACAAGGCAAAGAAAAATACGGTCAACTGTCGAAATGCTTATTGATGATGCAGGAAAAGCTGCAAAGGGTGAAATTGAATACTTTTCTTACTTTATAGGAAATTGCTTCCTATAAAGTAAAAAAGATTATATGTCCCGACCAACGGGAAGCGGTGCTTCCCCGGTCGATGGACTATCCGAAAACGGTCGCCGAAGCCGTTTTCTTGTGACGATGTTTTCGATTCGGAGGATTAAATGATGGCAGAAGTAAGATTTCTTCCTCCGGCAGCCCCTTTTTGCTGCAGTTTATTCAACTGCTATTGTTTCATCAAGAATTGTTTCGCCTTCGGTGTTTATTGTGAGCATACGGATATTGCCGTCTTTAAGTGTAAGGCTTGTTGCTGCCCAACCGTCCTTATATTTTCCGCAGGCGTCGAGTGCGGGAAGCTCTAAATCAAAAAGCTCACTTGTGTGGTGATGACCGCCTACAACAAGGCTGAAGCCTAAATCCTTAAGGGGAGTCATCCAATTCATTCCGAAGTGGTCTTCGATTTTTGGGAAGTGGCAGAAAACGATTTTGTATTTACCCGTAAAATCCTCCGCATTAAGTGAGGTTATCCATTTATATTCCTTTTCACGGTAGGAGCTGAAATCAATAAGTCCGCTGTATTCCTTATGTGAATCTTCCTTATCCTCACCCGAATCGAGGACAATAGCAGAAAGCCCGCCGAAGTCGAATGTATAGTAGAATTCACCGGTTACAGTTGGGAAGTACTGAAGAAGCTGTGATGCGTATTCACCCCTTGTTTCGTGGTTACCTCTTGTGTAAACCACGGGGATTTCACCCTTTGAAAGAAAAGCGGCATCGGTTAACACATGGTCAGTGAAATTTTCTTTTTTCTCAAAGTTTGATGTGATGTCACCCAGCATTACCACCATATCAAAATCATCATCGAAATGGGCAACAGCTTCCTTTACTTCTTTTTCCATTTCGTGGATGTCCGTAATTGCAAGTATTTTTATGTCATCCTCTTTTTCTTCACCCTTGAAGCAGATGGGTTCACTTTCGGCAATATTACCCGTCTTAGCAGTATAGGCGTATTTAAAAGGAACATATTGAGTGCCTGCAACATATGTATTATTCCTTAATTCTTCTTTCGGTACGATAATTTTATGTACCGTATCGTGTGTCGCAATAATTCCCGATGTGGCATCCCATACGGTTTTTTCGGTTCCGTTATATGTGTATCTTACATATCCGCTGCCCTTTAAGGATGATTCAAAAATTATACAGTAATTGTCTCCGCCCATATCAAAAACAGCAGGCTGAACCTTAATTTTTTGCGGCATTATTTTATGAAGCATAAATATCCCTCCTGTTATCGCAGCAATTACAAGAATAACCGCTGAAATGATTATTGCAATTTTTTTCTTCATCTTTTTCACTCCCTGATGTATATTTTTATGCTAACACAGAAGCCTTTCTGCGTCAACAAATAAATCATAATTTATCGGGGGAAAGATGCTCACAAATCACCGTCTTTGACGCACA
>CAYTRD010000027.1:0-26925 GCA_964440255.1 uncultured Ruminococcus sp.
AACACAGACAATAGATTTCAGCGAAACGGGACGCCGAGGTCGTCGTCCCCTACAAATTATGATTTATCTTGCTATTTTTATATATCTTGTGTAAAATGGAATTATCAATTTACGGGAGAAAACTTATGAGCAGTCATTTTTTTGCATTGTTTTCAAGAATGAAATATATTGACCGTTGGTCGCTTATGAGAAATACGGACTCGGAGTCCTTGTCACAGCATAGCTTTGATGTGGCGGCAATTGCCCATGCCCTTGCTGTTATCGGCAACAAACGATTCGGGAAAAGCTACGATGAAGGTAAAATAGCTCTTATAGGAATGTATCACGATATGCCCGAAATCATTACGGGAGATATGCCTACTCCCGTGAAATATCATAATAAAGAGATAAGAAACGCTTTCGGACGAATAGAAAAAGCTGCACAGAAGTCGCTTCTGGGTACGCTTCCCGAGGATTTAAGAGCTTCTTATGAGGAGCTTCTTATCCCTGATGAAAAAAGCGATGAATACCGTCTTGTGAAGGCAGCAGACAAGATTTCTGCACTTCTTAAATGTATGCTTGAGGAAAGAAGCGGTAATATGGAATTTATCAAGGCAAAAGAGGCAACGGAAAACTCACTTCACGCTATGAAATGTGAAGAAGCCGAGATATTTATTGAAGAATATCTTGAAAGCTTCTCCCTTGTGCTTGATACTGTTCTTGAATCGGAGGAATAAAAATGGAAATGAAAGAAAATCTGATAAAATTGTGTCAGTCTTCTTATGAGGCTGTCCCCGACAGCGAAACACATAACAGCTTAAAGGAAATAATGAAGCCTTTATGTGAGAAAATTGAAGCCGATAACCTCGGAAATCTTATATGCACGGTAAAAAGCGAGGGTAAAAAGCATATCGTTTTAAGTGCACATATGGATAAGATAGGTATGGTGGTAACAGGGATTGACGAAAAAACAGGAATGCTCAGGGTTGCAAAGGCAGGCGGTATTGATTTAAGAACCCTTACCGCTTCAAGAGTTAAGGTTTCGGGTAAGAAAATTATAAAAGGCTGTGTCACCTCCACACCTCCGCACTTGACTAAAGGCAACAGAACTGCCGCACCTGCCATTGAAGATTTATATATCGACTGCGGTCTTACATATGACGAAATATCGGAAATAGTAAGTATAGGCGACAGGGTGGAATATGATTCTCCCGTAACTTCTCTTCTGAACGGAAGACTGACGGGTGCATATATGGATAACTGTGCCGGCTGTACCGCAGTAATCGAAGCCTGTAAAAGGCTTATTGAAAGCGGTACGGAAAATAAGATTACTGCCGTATTTACCACAAGAGAAGAGGTAGGAAAAGGCGGTGCTGCAGCATCCTTTAACCGACTTCAGCCGGATTTTGCTTTTATTACCGATGTTTCGTTCGGTTCTGCTCCCGGCATACCCAAAGAAATGTCTTCACCTCTCGGGACGGGCGGTATGATATGTATTTCCCCCATTCTTCAAAGAGATGTATCGGCATATCTTATGAATACGGCAGAAGCAGACGACATTCCTTATACCGTTGAGGTTATGGGCTCACGCACCATGACAGACAGCGATGTTGCCGTAATTGCAGGCAAGGGCATAAAAACGGGACTTGTTTCTGTTCCTCTTCTTAATATGCACACACCGGTTGAAACACTTGATATTAATGATGTTGATGCTGTGGCTTCAATTCTTTATAATGCGGCTAAGGGGGTAGAATAATGTTTACTTTACTCAAGGAGCTTTGTGAAATAAACGGCACATCGGGAAGAGAATACAAGATAAGAGAATACATAATCTCAAAGCTCGGTGACATTCCTTATACTGTTGATGCTCTCGGAAATGTTATAGTAGAGCTTAAAGGTGAAAACAGGGCAAAAAATAAGGTTATGATCGCCGCACATATGGATGAGGTCGGTTTTATTGCAACATATATCGGGGATGACGGACTTATAAAATTTGACACAGTAGGCGGAATTCTTCCTGCTGTTATGTCGGGAAGAAAAATAACCTTTGAAAACGGCACTAACGGTGTTATCGGCAGTAAGCCCGTACACCTGAGCAGTGAAAGTGAAAAAAATTCTCTTCTTACAGAGGATAAGCTCTATATTGATATCGGGGCAAAGAGCAAAGAGGATGCACTTAAATATGTTTTACCCGGTGATACCGCTGTGTTTAAGGGTGAATATACCGAAATCGGAGAAAAAATTATCTCAAAGGCACTTGATGACAGAACAGGCTGTGCAATAATGCTTAAAATGATTGAAGAGGGCGTAAGGTATGACACGGTTTTTGCCTTTACCGTTCAGGAAGAGGTTGGCACAAGGGGAGCCGGCTGTGTGACAAACAGAATTCTGCCCGATTATTCAATCGTTCTTGAAGCTACTACCGCTTCGGATATTGCAGGTGTTTCGGATTCTTCAAGAGTCTGTGTTCAGGGAGAGGGTGCAGTTTTATCCTTTATGGATAATTCTACAATGTATGACAAAAATGTGTTTAATACCGCACTTTCACTTGCAAAGGAAAAGGGAATAAAAGCACAGGTAAAAACTGCCGTTGCAGGTGGAAACGATTCGGGTGCTATTCATAAAAGCGGCTTCGGTGTCAAAGCCTGTGCCATAAGTGCACCTTGCAGATATATTCATTCACAGTCAAATATGCTGGGTAAAAGCGATATAGAAGCCTGCTTCGCACTTGCAAAGGCTCTTTCGGAGATGCTTGCTGATGCTTAATTTCCAAAGAGCAAAAAACGAAGATATGAAGAAGCTTCTTTCCCTTTGTAAGGACACAATTTACGGAACTGAAGCATATACCTTTCTTTTATCGTCAGGAGAGAGCACGCAAGACTGCTTCTGGTGCGGAAAAGACGGAAACGATGATATAAAGAGCCTTGTTTTTGATACGGGTGACGGATATATAAAAGTGTACGGAAGTGAATTTGCAGCAATTTTCACCTTTCCTGACGACCGTATTATGATATATGAAAAAAGCACACTGCCCCAAAACGGTGTGCAGGTGCTTGAAGGAAAAGAAATTCAGGAGTTTTATAAATTGCTGTCAGCAAGTGACAGTCTTTCCTTTGATGATGAAAGACGCTATGTTTTAAGACTCAGAGCAGTAAATAAAGGTCTTGCAAGAGTATTTTGTCTTAAAAAGAACGGCAAGCTTGTTTCCTCTGCTTCGGTGTCTTCAATGAATGAAAAATATGCACTTATTTCCGATGTGTTTACAAAAGCGGAGGAAAGGGGCAAAGGTCTGGCACATATTTCCTTAATGTCTGCCGTTAATTTTGCGTTGGAACAGGGAAAAACTCCGTATCTTCGGTGCGAAGAGAGAATGTGTGCTTATTATGAAAGAGCAGGTTTTACTTTATATGGAAAAATGTGAGCTTTGTCCGAGAAAATGCGGTGTTGACCGCAGTAAAAACAAAGGCTTCTGCCGTGTAAAGAACACCGTAAGCCTCGGAAGAGCAGGTCTTCACTTCTGGGAAGAGCCCTGTATTTCGGGTTACGGAGGGTCGGGAGCTGTATTTTTCTCGGGCTGTAATATGGGTTGTATATTCTGTCAGAATATGGCTCTTTCAAGGGGAGAAGTCGGAAAAGATGTAACAGAAAAACGGCTTCGTGAGATTTTTTATGAGCTCATAGACGATGGGGCAGATAATATAAATCTTGTTACTCCCACGCATTTTGTTCCCGAAATAGTAAAAGCATTATCTGCCGAAAAGTTGCCTGTTCCCGTGATTTATAACACCTCATCATATGAAGAGTTAAGCACACTTCAAATGCTTGACGGACTTATTGATATTTATCTTCCCGACCTTAAATATAAGGACAGCACGCTTTCAAAAAAGCTTTCAAATGCACCCGATTATTTTATAAAGGCAATTCCTGCAATAAAAGAGATGTGCCGCCAGACGGGTGAGGCTGTCTTTGATGAGGAGGGAATACTTCAGAAAGGTATAATAATAAGGCATCTGGTGCTTCCCGGATACCTTGAAAATACATATGATGTAATTGATGCCGTGACAGAAAATTTTCATGGCGGTGTGTTGTTTTCCCTTATGAGTCAGTATACTCCGCCGAAAAAAATATTACCGTTTGAGTCCCTTAACAGAAGGCTTACGGAAGAGGAATATGAAAAAGCCGTGGATTATATGTACCTTTCGGGTATTGAAGACGGCTTCGTTCAGGAGCTGTCCTCTGCAAAGGAAGAGTATACGCCCGAATTTGATTTGTCAGGAGTATAAATCATAATTTCTCAATATGCTGTGAAGCAAAAAAATATCCCGTGTCTGTTGACACGGGAATTTTTTTGTTAGTTTTCGTATACGCTGACCTTTTTACGGTCTTTGCCAAGACGTTCAAACTTAACTTTTCCGTCGATGAGAGCGAAGAGTGTATCGTCAGAGCCCTTACCTACATTGTTGCCGGGGTGGATGTGTGTTCCACGCTGACGAACGATGATGGTACCTGCATTAACGAACTGACCGTCGCTTCTCTTTGTGCCGAGTCTCTTTGATTCGGAATCACGGCCGTTACGGGTTGAACCCATACCTTTTTTATGAGCGAAAAGCTGAATGTTTATCTTAAGCATTACTTACACCTCCGTTGTTACTGTAACATAGTCGGGATAATCTTTGGATAATTCTTCAAGGTGAAGCTTAAGTCCTTTAATTATATCCCGTGCGGCATTACCGCTTGCTTCGAACTGTAAAAATCCGTCATCTACCTTTGATGTGTCCTTTTCACCGAGAATCTCGGTTATTGTGTTCACTGTCATTATTGCTGCAGATGAAACTGCGGCACAGACAATGTCAGAGCCTTCTTCGGAAAAACCCGAATGACCTTTCACCTTAAAGGATGCGGAATTTTCACGGATACAAAATGATGCTTTGACCATTATGCGTTGATTGCTGCGATTTCTACCTTTGTGTAGGGCTGTCTGTGACCGAGCTTTCTCTTCTCGTTCTTCTTAGGCTTGTAGGTCATAACAGTGATCTTCTTAGCCTTGCCGTTCTTAAGAACCTTAGCTGCTACAGAAGCACCTTCAACGTAGGGAGCACCTACCTTGATGCCGTCATCACCTGCAACTGCAATAACCTTGTCGAAAACAACCTCGCTGTCTGCTTCAACGTCAAGCTTTTCGATAAAAACAACGTCGCCTGCTTCTACCTTATACTGCTTACCGCCTGTTTCGATAATTGCGTACATTGATATTTCTCCTTTATAAGTCTCGCTACGCAGGGTGGGACAAACCGCTTATAACCCTGAATATGCGGCTTAAGTATGATACCACATAATAAAAAATATGTCAATAAGTATTTTTAGTATAAAATCAAGGTATATAAAGGCAGAAATTTAGATATATTAAATATATAAATATTACAAATCGTTAAAATCTTTATTATTCTATTGTGTTTTTCTTTTTTTATGTTTATAATAGCATTGCTTTTTTCTTTTAAGAAAAAAAACTTGTATTTTGATGTCATTAAGGGTATGAAAATTAAGTAATGGATAAACATAATATTGTCAATTTTGCTCCCACGGGCGAGAAAAAAAGACGCAATGTGCCAAGAATAGTAAGCATAACAGTTGCGGCTTGTATTACGGCTTTTCTTGTTTCTGTGCTTGTTATTCTTGCTATAAACGATTTTGATATAGGAAAGGCTCTGGGTGCCAGAGATGCCACGCTTCCTGCAGAGGAAACCTCCTCGGAAGCTTCTGAAAACGAGGGGCTTACCGATATGGGTGAATTTGAGGAATCGCTTACATTTCTTGTGCTTTGCTCCGATAATGATGAGCTGACCTTCTGCCAGCTTATAAGTGTTGATCTTCAGGGCAGTAAAATAAGGATAAAGCCACTGCCTCTTGATTACACATTGAAGCTTACTTCGGGGGATACTACTGTAAGTGAGGCGTTCAGAACACAGTCCTTGAGCGTGCTTGCTGCTTCATTTTCTTCAAGAAGCATCAATATCAAAAAATATGTCCATGTGACCGAGGATAACTTTATAAGACTTATGAGCAATCTCGGTGCTGTTTCCGTTGAAATAACGGGAAATTATGAATTCAATATTGATGCTGTAAGATATACCTTTTCTCCCGGAGTGCAGAATATGACCTCGGATACACTTCTTAAGTATATGAAGTTTGCCGAAACGGGAGAAGCCGGACTTCGTCTTCAGGGAAATGCCACGGCGGCAATATTCAGACAGCATTTTACAAAAGACAATTTCGGGAAGGGTGAGAGCTTCTTTTCGACTCTTATCAATCTCGTTGATACCAATATAACGGCATTTGACTACAATGCAGCACAGACGGTGCTTTCATCCCTGCTTTCCGGCACGGTTGAAACGACGGTTGTCAGTTAAAGCCTGAAAGGAGATTATTTATGGCTGTACTTGTTACAGGCGGTGCCGGCTACATCGGCTCACAGACCTGCGTTCACCTTCTTGAAGCAGGCAAGGAAATAGTTGTTATTGATAATTTTTCAAATTCGTCTCCAAAGTCCTCAGATGCAGTAAGAGAGATAACGGGAAAGGATTTTCCTGTTATTGAGTGTGATATAAGAGACGAAAAGAAGCTTGATGAGGTCTTTTCGGAGTATGATATCGAAGCTGTTATTCATTTTGCAGGTCTTAAGGCTGTCGGTGAATCATGCAGAATGCCCGTTGAGTATTATGATAATAATATCGGCGGTACGGTAAAGCTTCTTTCCGTTATGAAAAACCACGGTGTAAAGTGTATTGTTTTCTCCTCCTCCGCAACGGTTTACGGAGAAAAACACACTGTTCCCTTCAATGAGGAAATGGAAGCAGGAGGAACAACAAACCCCTACGGCACAACAAAGCTCTTCATTGAACAGATTCTTAAGGATCTTTCTGCATCCGACCCCGAATGGAGCGTAAGCCTTCTTCGTTATTTCAACCCCATCGGTGCTCACGAAAGCGGAAAAATCGGCGAAGCCCCCAACGGTATTCCCAATAATCTTATGCCCTATATCGCACAGGTGGCTGTTGGTAAGCGTGAAAGACTTTCCGTTTACGGTAATGATTATGACACACCCGACGGAACGGGTGTGAGAGACTATATCCATGTAGCTGACCTTGCAGACGGTCATGTAGTGGCTCTTGACAGAGCACTTTCAGTAAAGGGCTGTGAGATATATAATCTCGGCACGGGCAAGGGCGTAAGTGTGCTTGAGCTTGTAAAAGCATTTGAAGAAGCATCGGGAATAGAGATTCCCTATGTTATCACAGACCGCCGTCCCGGTGATATCGCAACATCCTATGCAGACTGCTCCAAGGCAGAAAAAATTCTCGGCTGGAAAGCAAAGAGAAGCATAACGGATGCGTGCAGAGATACATGGAACTGGCAGAAGAAAAATCCCAACGGATTTGACGATTGAGGTAAATTATGATAAAGCTTCTTACTTCGCTTTTTATAAAAAACGGCGGAAGGGAAGAGGATATACGCAGTAAATACGGAATGATATGCTCGGGTGCGGGAATCGCACTCAACATACTTTTGTTTGTTATAAAGTTTGTTGCAGGCTCCCTTTCGGGAGCCATTTCCGTCACTGCTGATGCCTTCAATAACCTTTCAGATTCGGGCTCGTCCCTTATAACTATGTTCGGCTTCCGACTCGCCGCAAAAAAGCCCGATCCGGGACACCCCTTCGGACACGGAAGAATAGAATACCTTTCCGGTATCGCCGTTTCAATACTTATAGTTTTGATGGGCTTCGAGCTGCTTACAGGCTCCGTAGACAAAATTCTTCATCCCGAAGAACCCGAAACCGGTATTGTTGTATTTGTGATTTTAGGAATCAGTATCCTCGTAAAGCTCTATATGTTTCTTTATAACAGAAAATACGGCAAGATATGCAATTCGTCGGCTATGAAAGCAACTGCAACAGACTGTCTTTCCGATATGGCTTCCACGGGTGTTGTATTCATCTCTATGATAATCACTCATTTTACAAGTGTGAATATTGACGCATACTGCGGTCTTGCCGTTGCCGGCTTTATTCTTTTTGCGGGACTTAAGTCTGCATATGAGACCATAGGGCCTCTTCTCGGTCAGCCTCCCGAACCGGAATTCGTGCAGAAGATTGAAGATATCGTTATGGCGGGAAAAGATGTTCTCGGTGTTCACGACCTTATAGTCCACGATTACGGTCCCGGAAGATGTATGGTATCTCTTCACGCAGAAGTCCCCGCAAGCGGTGATATTCTTGCAATTCACGATGAAGTGGATAATCTTGAAAGAGAGCTTTCCGAAAAGCTCGGCTGTCTTGCCGTTATACATATGGATCCGATACAAACGGATAATGAAAATGTGCAAAGGCTTAAGTCACTTTCCGAGCAGGTATGCCGTGAAATATATCCCGATATGAAGCTTCACGATTTCAGAATCGTTGAGGGCAATACACATACCAATCTTATTTTTGATGTAGTCGTTCCCCATTCAATAAAAATGACAGACTCTCAAATCAAGTCGGAAATCGACAGAAAGATAAAGGAATTTGATAACAAGCTCTTTACCGTAGTAACCGTCGATAAGGATTTTGTTAACAGAATATAAATCATAATTTAACGGCGTAAGCCGCTAAATTATGATAATGCAAAATGCAAAGTGCAAAATGCAAAATGAAGGAAGACGCTGCACTCTATGTAAGGGAGGGTGCGAAGCATCAATATCACTGCCCGTAGGGCAATATCACTCATAGCGTAGCTATGAATTTTTGTTCTTGTTTAACCGAGAAGGCTATTGAGCTTTTCTCTGAAAGTGAGAAGCTTTTCGGGGTCAAGCGGATAGCTTCTGAAATTGATATCCCCGAGATTTTCTTTTATAAAATCGAGAGCATATTCTCTTGAGTATTTATTTTCAAGAGCTTTGAGTGCAGATATATCCTGAAAACCGTCATAGAATACCTTTTGTCTTAATGAGGACAAGGGCTTTCCGTCCTTACCCGGATACACTATAAATGCATCGCCTGATGGGAATGCACCGCCTGCGTCTGTTTCAGTAAAGGGGTCTATCTCTCTTTTTGAAAGCTGTGAATAGTAGAAATTGAAGCCCCACTGCAAAAAACCTGTGCAATTGTATTTGTAAAGAAGAACACCGAGGATTCTTGTTTTTATTGATGGAAAAGCGAAGAAACGATTGGGAAGATTATCTCTGTACTGACCGCAGCAGTAGTATGTCCACAGCTTCGGAACATTTCCCGTAAAATCTTCAATGCTTCCCTCTTCGGGAACGGGAGTTCCGATGAGACCTTTCTTATAGAAATCGTAATCGGAGAGGGCATCTATATGCTCATAGGCTGAAAAATACTTTCTTACGGCATCGGAAGCCTTTTTGTAGTGCTTTATATCATTGAGTCCGGGCTCATCCGAGCAATGTACGAAGCAGATATCTGTAATTCCCTTTTTGTCCGTATACTCCTTAAGTGCCGTGCCCAGCTGTGACAGGAAATTCATATATGCGTCACTTGTGGCAGCGGTTTCCCAACCGAATATCCTTTTTTCACCGTCTTTTGTTTTTGCCATTATTTTAGGAGCGTGCTCTGCACCCCATTGAGTGAAAAGATGTGAAAGCTCGAAATATTTCACACCGTTTCTCAGACACATATCCACCCATCTGTCAAGAAGCGTAAAATCAAATTCGTATCTGTAATTTCTGCGTCTTCTGACTTCCGCTAACTGTACGGTGGGTCTTTCTTTCCCCACTTCCGTATCAAGAGGGGGAGTGAACAGGGGTGTGAGAATACAGTTTACGCCGTGAGCTGCTGCATTTTTTATGAAGCTTTCCGTAACAGTCCAGTATTCTTCACTGAATACCGGAGCCTTGTAGTAAGTTGCAAGACAGTCGGAATGGAACCAGTTTATGTGAATGAGCTCCTGTTCGGGGAGGGGAGTATTCAGTATCTCTGTTTTTGCTTCAAGAACAGTTTCATTTTTGCCGTAAGATACGGTGAAAACGACATTATATGTGTCGGGTTTTACGGCTGTGCTGTCGATATTTACCCATATTGCTTTTGTCTGACCCTTAACAAGCTCTACCGTTCCGTCAAAGGTGTCAAGCAGGTCGGGATAATATCCGGGCTCACCGTTCTTTTCGAGCAGAATCTTCCCGCGGTATTCCTCGTATATGGGCATGGAGGAATATATTTCCTTGACCTCATAAAGCGTAATAAAGGGACAGTCTGTTTTTACGGAGACCGTCATATTTTTATCGCTTTTCATAATAAGCTGGAAATTTCCCTTTTCTCCGGAAAGAAGAGAGATTCCCTTAAAATTATTTATAATCGGGGAGTCGCTGAAAATTTTTTCAAGTGATGAACAAAAACCGATATTTATACTCATTTTTTGTTTTCTCCTTTTCTTTTCTTAACACAATGATAACATCACGGATATGAATATTCAATATTAAACAGTAAAATGCACAAAAAATCATCTGTAAAATTTAACTTTATATTGACAGTATGATTTCTCAAATGTGTTGACTTTTAACTAATTTTATTATATAATCAAAATGCATATATGGACTTTGTTCTAAATTACAGGAGGCAAAAACAATGAAAAAGACATTAGCAGTTATTCTCAGTGCTATTATGCTTCTTTGCTGCATTCCCTTTGCTGCAAACGCAGTTGAGGTGGAAGGTATTGTAGGTTCCGAAACTCAGCTTGAAGCTATAACCTATACCATTGAAGATGGTTCTGTTTGTACAATTCCCACAGATGTAACTCTTTATGTTCCCAACGGGGCAAAAATCGTAGTTAAAGAAGGCGGTAAGCTTTATGTTTACGGCAAATTGGTTATCTGGTCAGGCGGACAGCTTCAGGTTGAAGGTTTCCTTTACGGTTCCGAAAATGTTGTTACTGAAGGAACAGGTACTGCACTTGCAGAGATAAGATTCCCCAATCTTGACCTTTATAACCTTACAGATAAGGTTGAGGTTTCATACGGCTTCTCAACAACGGGAAATATCTATGAAGACCTTGACGGAACTGTTGAATGGAACAGCGTTCCTTCCACAGGCACATCAGCATATGTTCCTCTTAATCAGTATATTTATATCAAGGCACATATAATTGAGCCTGATTCTAAATACGATAAGTATGACGATTCTCTTCTTACCGTTAATCTTAACGGTGTTGGTATTCCCTATACACAGGGCACATGCCATACCCTTCTTACATCAGGCTGTGATGTAACATATGCAAACTGGGTAACAGACAGCACATTCCTCAATACCTTCAACATCTATCTTCCTACCGGTGAAGGCTATACCGTATACGGCAGAGAGGGTGAACAGAGTGCTGACGGCGAAACAGTTAAGCTTAAGTACGGTCAGTCCTTCTCATTCAAGGTTGAAATAGATCCTGAATACGATATGTCTGCATATGAAGTATATGTTTATAACGGATACGGCTGGACTAACCTTGATACAACAGAGATGCTTAAGGACATCGAACCCGCAAAGCCCGATGAATACGGCTATTATCACATTAGCGAAATTAAGGGTGAGCACACCATATATGTTGTCGGTGTTGTTAAGAATGAAACACTTCTTATGGTCGGTGACATTCTTGATATGATAAGAAACGTATTTGAAATGATATCCGCCTTCTTTGAAGAGCTTATGGCACTTTTCGGTATTTCTCTTGGCGGAACAGATGCAACTGTATAAATCTGTAATATAATCTGTCGGCTGAAAGAATCTTTCAGCCGACATCTTTTACTGTAAGCGGTGCAAAAAATAACCTGTTTGACGCACAGGAAATTTTTATGGTATCAGCAAGTGGAATCGTGAAATAAAGCTATGCTTGTGGGGACATTCCCTACAGATTATAAGATTTATTTTATGCTTCTTGGGTATTGCATCTTCCCGATAAATTATGATTACAGGTGGTAGCTATATGGATGATTTTCTTAAGGAGCAGATAATCAATTGCATAAAATATCTTCCCGCTAATATTATAAAATCATATTTTATAAAGACCTGTTCCGACGAAACAAAGGCTATCCGTGAGAAAGTCGGCTTTATAAAAGGTGTTACCTCTGCCGATGAAGGCTACGATCTTCTCAAGGGTGCGGGGATTGAATGGGTGAGAGAATCTCTCCCTGCTCCCTTTAATGCAGACGGAAGTGTTAATGAAAGATATACTCAATTTAAGGAAATGTGCAGAAGATATGCCGAACACGGTATAAAGGTTATGGGTATAACTCCGCTTCCCAATGAATATTTTAATTGCGGAATTGATATAAGAGAAAAGGGCGGAGAAGAGAAGCTTCGTCAGGTGTCACGCTTTATTATTGAAGATGTAAAAGACCTTGTAGGAGGGCTTCAGATAGCAAACGAGCTCGGTATGCCCCGATTTATGATACCCTATAATATGAATGAATGTATACGCTTTCTCGCAATACAGATGGAGGAAATGTACCCCTTAAGAGGAGATTGCATAATCGGATATAATTCTGCAGGCCCTCAGGTGGACTTACATCTCGGTATGAAGCCGTATCTTAAATATTGCGATTATGTGGGCTTTGATATGTATCTCGGTTGCTTCTTCTCGCTTCCGGGGTTCTGCTTCCTTTTTGATTTAATGGTAAGATACTTATGGGCATTCACCAAAAAGCCGATACTTATGCAGGAATTCGGCTATATCGGAGGAGGAAAACCGAAGTCAAGAAAAGAAAAGGACGAAATACTTCAGTCCTACGGCTTCAAAAATGAAAAGGAAGCAAAAAAGGATATAATGAAGTTTGTTGATGCACTTCCCGCTCATTTCCGTGACCATGTAAAATTCGTCTGCGGTGAAGATAAAAAGGTTACAACGGACTTTATGTTTTCGGGTGATATGACAAACCATTTATATAAAGAGCTTCCGAAAATTACGGTAATTCCCGGAATGCCTCACACGCCCGAAGGACAAGCGAAGTTCTTTTCCAATGTTATAAGAAGACTTCATAAGCTTCCGTTTATGTGCGGAACTATTATATATTGCTACAGCGATTTTTCGCATTGTGGCTATTGCGGACAATCTGATTGCCCCACCGAAACACTCTGGGGGCTTGTAGATATAAACCGCAAGCCCAAACCTGCATATTTTGCGGTTAAGGAAGCGTTTGATAAGATCAGATAAATATATATCAACAAAAGGGCTGTAGGAACAGCCCTTTTGTTAATATATTGCAATATGTGATATTACGGGGGTGACACGGGAGTCGTTTATTGTTATTCTCACTGTGTTTGTGAGCGTGGGGCGGAATCGTGCGATTTTTTTGTAGCCTACCGTGGTTCCGTCATAAAGATGCTTCCAGCTTTTTCCGTGCTGACAGTCGATGGTGAAGCTTTCTATTCTTTGACTGAAAAGAATGTTTTCCTTGATTACAGCCATATGAATTTTTCTGCTTTCGGGGAAGCTTATGGTGACGGTGAGGGTATTCTCGCCTTCGTATGCTGAAAAATATGTATCATAGGAATCGGTTTTTACATTTTCGATAAGGTTTATACCATCACATTTGTCGGCTGTAAAAATTGCATCCTCAGAAAGACAACGGCTGAAGGCTTCTGATATGGTGTGACCTAATCGGGAAAGCCTTTTTACATCCGTAGAATGAAAGAGACCGTCTGTATCAGGTGGAATATTGAGGAGCAATGTGCTGTTTCCGCCTACACTTCTGAAATAAATATCCGTAAGTGTTTTCAGTGAGCGTACCTTTATATTTTCATTTTTATGATAGAACCAACCGGGACGGATGGAGGTATCCACTTCTGCTGCCTGCCATACAATTTCCTTTGCCTTGCTCATCAGCTCACGGCTGCCCATATCCTCATCCGTATTTTCAGGGGACCTGCCGTCCTCAAGTGTTTTCGCAATAACACTCCATTCGCTGTTCCTTGTGTTGCCTGCTTCATTTCCGCACCAACGCACATCGGGTCCCGAAATGCTGATACAGGCATCAGGCTGAAGCTGTCTTATGGTATCATAATAACGCTGCCAGTCATAGACCTGCTTTTTGCCGTTAGGCCCCTCACCGCAGGCACCGTCAAACCATACGGAGAAAAGCTCCCCGTAATTTGTAAGAAGCTCTGTAAGCTGGTTACAGTAATAATCATCATATGCCTTGCCCTGTCCGTAAAGAGGGCAGTTTCTGTCCCAAGGGGAAAGATAAACTCCGAACTTTATTCCGCCATTTTTACAGGCTTCGGCACATTCCTTTACTATATCTCCCTTGCCGTTTTTGTAGGGGGAGTTTTTTACGGAATGTTCGGTATATGCCGAGGGCCACAGACAAAATCCGTCGTGGTGCTTTGCTGTAAGTATAAGACCTGTCATTCCTGCACTTTTACAGGCTTCCACCCATTGATTGCAATCAAGTTTTTCGGGGTTGAATACAGAGGGACTTTCCGTGCCGTCACCCCATTCCTTGTCGGTGAAGGTGTTGACTGTAAAATGCACAAATGCATAAAACTCCATTTGCTGATGCTGTATTTGCCTTGGGGACGGAACCGTTTTTATAAGCTTTTTATCAAGTTCGTAAGTTAAATACATTATATAACACCTGCTTGGTAAATTATGAATTGAATTTTAGCACTAATGTATTCGGGTTTCAATATTTTTTTGACAGGTTTTACATAAAATTCATTTATTTATGATTTATTATGTTCATTGACTTTTCTTTGTAAGTAATATATAATTATCTTGATATATAATAATTTGTTTAGGAGGAATTCCAATGAAAAAGATATTAAGTGTATTTCTTGCTGTCCTTCTCACCCTTATGTGTGCTGCTCCTGCATTTGCTGCTGACGACGAAGCAAGCGGTGAAACAACGGATACGGAAAATAATACAGAGACCGCAGTAACATATGCTCTTACGTTTACTGCTCCTTCACCTGAATTTGAAGGCGGTTACATTTTTGTCAAGACAGTTGACGGTGTTATTCAGTATGAAGAAGATCCCGACGGTGAGTATGTTTTCTTTGACAACCGTTATATGCTTCCTTCAAATGTTATGCCCAATTATCAGGATCAGATTCCCCCCGAGAGATACAGCCCCATTGAATGGGATGCTTATAATGAAATAGCAGAGGGTGAAACTGTTGCCTTTAAGGTAGTAACATCTGAAAAATACAATGTTTATACTGCCGCAGTTTTCATTAACGGTGTTCCTGCTCAGCTTAATGCTCAGGATGAATATACTGCATATGTAGACCGTGATCTTTCTGTAAGCGTTGCAGAATATGATGAAAACGGTCAGCCTGCACTTCTCAGAAATCATTTCAATGTTCAGCTTACCTCCGGTGACGGATATAAGGTAAAAACTCTTAAGAATGAAAACTACAATGTTGTTTACTATGGCGACGGTTTTAATTTCAGAGTAAAGGTATCCTCAGGATATTCTGCTGCTGGTATCAAGGTAACCGTTCAGAGAGGTCAGAATAATGACCTGAGCGAGTTTATCGGTGAAGATCTCAGCTTTGTAGGCGACCTTATGGGTACAAACGAGGTTCTTACATCCTACGGTGTCGATGAAGACGGCTGCCGTCTTTACAGAATCGAAAATATTACAACAGACTGTAAGATAAATGTTTCCGGCATTCAGGAGGAAGACAGTGTCGGAATTATGGCTATGTTCAAGAGAATCTTAAGACTCATTCTTGACTTCCTTGGCATTAAGATTGATTTGCTTGATTCTATTACAGCTTACCATACAATAACAATTGATGCTTCTGAGGCTGACGGTGTTACATATAATGTTATCCGTTCCACGGACGAAGAGCTTACGCCCTCTGAGTTTACCGTTACAAGCGGTGACGGTATTACCATAGTTGTCACAAAGAAGAGTCTTGACCAGGATGTTAAGGTTATCTGGACTCCCGGTAATGAACTCGGAACATATCAGACAAACTGGGTAATCGACTATAATACATTTACCGGTGAAGCAACCTACAGTGCAGTTTATAATATTGATAACATAACTGCTGATACCAAAATTATTATTTCTTAAGCAAAACACAGGACTGCTGCTTTTCCGAAAATAAGCGGCAGTCCTTTTTTCATTACATTATTAAAGGAGAAAATTGTTATGTGGGAAAAAATAGTAGCGTTTTTTATGTCAATAGTAGCATTTTTTGCTTCTCTTTTCGGTTTTTCGATTGATACGAATACGGATTATGTTTATAAAAATCTTGCATACGGCACTCACGAAAGACAGGTGCTTGATTTAAGACTTCCCGAGAACTCTGACGGAGAAGTGGGACTTGTTCTTATGATTCACGGTGGTGCGTGGATAGCAGGGGATAAGGAAGGATATGAGGATGCACTTAAAACTGTTTGTAATGAGCTGGGCTTGGCTGCAGCGGCAATCAATTACCGTTATCTCGGAGAGGGTGTGACTCTTCACGATATTGCTGATGATATTGAGGCGGCACTTGGTGTTATAAAGGAAAAGGGTGCCGATGCGGGTATAAATATCAATAAGGTGCTTCTGACGGGTGGCTCAGCAGGTGCACATCTTTCAATGTTCTATGCTTATTCGAGAACGGAGACCTCCCCTATAACACCTGCAGCAGTTGTCAGCGATTGCGGACCTACTGACCTTACTGACGAAAACTTCTATATCGATAATGACCTTGGTGATGCAGAAACTATCGCCGACCTTCTTTCCCTTTGCATCGGCATTGATTTTTCATATGCCGAAAGGGGAAATTATATTGAGCAGATCAAGGCTGTTTCTCCGTTGTATTATGTAAATGAAAATACAGTCCCCACAGTTATCAACCACGGTATGAAGGACACGATAGTTCCTTTCAGTAATGCCTGTTCAATAGTAGAGAAATTTGAGGAATGCGGTGTTGAATATGATTTCAATATTTATCCCAATTCGGGACACGGACTTGATAACGACCCCGAAAACAAAGAAATCGCAAATGACCTGCTGTACACATACATAAAAACATATCTCGGTTCAGAGCCCAACGCGAAGTGGTAAATTGTGATAGTGCAAAATGTCGTGACCTGCTGTATGCATTATAATTTTGCATTTATTTATCATTAAAAAATGAAACAGCATCTGCGATGATAAATTATGATTTAGTTAGTTTGCACATTTTTAAGGTGAGATTTGTTTTTTCTCTTTGCGAAACTCCGAAATTTTTCAACAGATAATATTTTTCTTGTAAAAAATGCCGAATTTTGTTATACTTTTTTCATTATTATATTGAGGGGTTGTGTTTATGGACACGATGCTTCTTGTGCTTGAGCTTATAGGTACCTGTGCGTTTGCAATATCGGGTGCTGTGCTCGGCATCACGAAAAGATTTGACATATTCGGCGTTATTTTTTGCGGAATTATAACAGCCCTCGGCGGAGGTACGATAAGAGATATTCTTCTCGGAAATCTGCCCCCTGCTATGTTTAAAAACTATATATATCTTATTTTTGCGGTTATAACCTGTCTTCTGACATTTATAATCGCCTGTATACTTAAGACGAAATTTTCCGAAAACATTATTATTATAGATAAGGTTAACAATGTTTTTGATGCTGTCGGTCTTGGAGTTTTTACCGTTGTCGGAATGAATGTTGCCATAAGCAGCGGTTTTCAGGATAACTTTTTCTTTGTTATATTCTTAGGAATGACTACAGGCTGCGGCGGAGGTATTCTTCGTGATGTAATAGTAAGCGAAGTGCCCTTTGTACTGAAAAAAAGGATATATGCTGTCGCATCAATTGCAGGCGGTGTAGTATATTATTTATTGTTTATTGTTTTCAGTCAGGGAGCTGTACTTTCGGCTGTTGCAGGAATTTCAGTAATCTTTTTACTGAGAATTTTAGCTTCGGTTTTCAAATGGGATCTTCCCAAAGCTATATAAATATATATTTGGAGGAAAAACAATGTTCAATGTACAGAGTGTAACAGATTTTATCAAGCTGCAGGATGCCGAGGTGGGGGCTGCAGTTGAGCATGAGCTTCAGCGTGAACGCAGAAATTTAGAGCTTATTGCCTCCGAAAACATTGTTTCACCGGCAGTTATGGCTGCTATGGGAAGTATTCTTACCAACAAATACGCAGAAGGTTATCCGGGCAAGAGATATTACGGCGGTTGTGTCTGCGTTGATGAATGTGAAACCATTGCAATTGAAAGAGCAAAGAAGCTCTTTGGTGCAGAGCACGCAAATGTTCAGCCTCATTCAGGTTCACAGGCAAACTTTGCCGCATATTTTGCAGTTTTACAGCCCGGTGATACTGTTCTCGGTATGTCACTTGCAGAGGGCGGACATCTCACACACGGTTCACCCGTAAATATGTCAGGAAAGCTTTACAACTTCGTACCCTATGGTGTTGATAATATTACGGGAAGAATCGACTATGACAAGCTTCTTGAGCTTGCAAAGGAAGTTAAGCCGAAGCTCATCGTTGCAGGTGCAAGTGCTTATCCCAGAGTAATTGACTTTGAAAGAATTTCACTTATCGCAAAAGAAGTCGGTGCATATTTTATGGTGGATATGGCTCATATTGCAGGTCTTGTAGCTGCAGGTCTTCATCCATCACCCGTTCCTTATGCTGATATCGTGACTTCAACCACACATAAGACATTAAGAGGTCCCCGCGGCGGTCTTATCCTCTGCAAGGAAGAGCTTGCAAAAGCAGTAGATAAGGCTATTTTCCCCGGTTCACAGGGCGGTCCCCTTGAACATGTCATCGCAGGTAAGGCTATCTGCTTCGGTGAAGCACTTAAGGATGAATTTAAGGAATATCAGAAGGCTGTTATCGAAAATACCGCAGCTCTTGCCGAGGAGCTCAAAGCCTACGGCTTCAACCTTGTTTCAGGCGGTACGGATAACCACCTTATTCTTCTTGATTTACAGAATATGAACATTACAGGCAAGGAGCTTGAACACAGACTTGATGATGTTTATATCACAGTAAATAAGAATGCAGTTCCTAACGACCCCCAGAGCCCCTTTATCACAAGTGGTGTAAGAATCGGCACGGCAGCAGTTACAACAAGAGGTCTTAACAAGACTGATATGAAGGTTATTGCAGAATGTATCTATCTTACCGCAACCGATTTTGAAAATAATATTGATACAATAAGAAGTAAAGTAGACACACTTCTCGAAAAATATCCGCTTTATAACTAAAAAATATGTACAAACTTTTTAAGGGAGAACCTGACGGGTTCTCCCTTTTCTTTTCCGAAACAGACAAAGTGTAATTTTTGCATTGTGTAATATGTACAAATTTAGATAGAAACATTTGTTTATTATGTTAGGGGTGTTGATTTTTCGACAAAAACATTCATTGTGCATTTTGCACAAATAGATATATTCCTGTTTGTGCAAAATAACTTGACTTTTTTGAAAAATTGCATATAATATGGTTGTAAACAAAAAATGAAAGGAGTACTTGAATATGTCACAGTACAACAGAGAAATGCGTAAAGAAGAGGAAAGACTTATCAGCGAGATCGCAGGTATGAAAAAGTTTTCTTTCAAGAAGCTCCTTAAGGTTATGGAACTCAATGCTCTTTTAAGCTACCGGAACGCTTAAAGACAAAGGTTCAGCCTTTAAGGCTTCCGACAACAACGCCCGTGAGGGCTTCACATATATAAAAAACGGACTGCATTGCAGTCCTTATTTTTTTCATCATAGGAAATTCCTTCCTATGATGAAAAAAATTATATGTCCCTGAGAAGGGAAAGCAAGCCTTCCTGGTCGATGGACTATCCGAAAACGGTCGGCGAATCCGTTTTCGGATTTGCTAACGCTGAATTGTGATACATCGTTTCCACAAGCTCTTCGACTGTAACGAGCTTAACTGTGTCGTCGAGACAGCTTACGAAATAGCTGAGGCTTTCGATTGATATAGTCCACGGGTGGATGTTTATTACGGAGTAGCCGTCAATTGAATGAATGTCGGCAGGATAGGAGTTTACAATGTCTGCCTGTTCCTTAAGCCACTCTTTTGTTACCTGTGACATATCTCCGGAGGGGTGCCACAGGGAAAGACGGTAGGTTAGGAAGGGCTTACCGTCAACTAAATATGCTTTTCCGTTTCCGCCTGCGTATCTGTCGGGATCAAGGCTTATGATTCCGCCCTTGATATTGTCATATCTTGCGTAGTATGAAAGGGAGTTGAGAAGCTTTGCCTCCTCAAGCTCGTTTTCGGGGGTAGCTTCAAGAATCTGTACATATTCCAAGCCGTTTTTATTCATAGCTGAGGCTGTGATATCCGTAAATCCTGCAAGGGCTTTTTTCGGATACTGCGTGGGGTGCATATAGCCGATCCCCGACACACCTGCCATAAAGTAATCGTTATCACCTGCATTTTCAAAAACTGTCTTTACCGTAACAGGAGAGAAATCATAAAGCATGGGAGAAAACGACCATGTAACGGGGGTGTCTTCCATAAGAGCGAGCTTTTCAAAATATTCGCTGTAGCCGTTTTGTATCCATTGCATATTGTCGCCGTCACTCATAACAAGTGCAACATAGTGCTTTTCAGAGTCTGTGTATGTGTTTTTTGTGGCTTTATGTACGGGTATTTCACAGCGGACGGATGCCAAAATGCTGTTGTTGTGTGCGTGGTCAGCAGGAGATATCATATTTCCCGATTCGGAAACGGAATCTACAAATGCCACCTCGTCATTTGTCCAGCCGAGAATGTGGGTATTATCCCCAAAATACAGTAAAACCTTATTTCTGAATTTAAGCTCTTTTTCGTCATTGTCATCTGTGAAGAATACATAAAAATTCTGCTGAATAGCGAAATCACGAAGTCCGGTCACATCTGTATTTTGATGAATGACAGCAGCATCATTGAAACGCTTTTTGTTCTCGCTGAAGAACTTTTTCTGATAGGATAAGGTGTATTCGTCATCGGATATATCCTTCATTTTTGTAAGTCCCGAAGCCTTTGCCATATCCTCCAGCTCCTCGGGAACAGGAAGCCAGCCCTCAAGTGTTGCATAATTCGTTGCTATATTAAGTCCCTCTTCGCCCTCTTGTGCACGGTAAAGGATGTAGCCTCCGTCTTTTATATATGAACGGAATTTTACGATAAGCTTGGAAAGTGTCCAGCTTTCGCCGTTTTCGTCTGTGTGTGAAATTTTGGCACCTGTGTCTTCAATTGCCTTTATATAAGTATCATCCATTGAACAGTAGGTTATATAAATCTGAGGACTTTCTCTTGCAACAAGCCCTTGAAGTGCTATTGCCACATTCTTTTCACTTACGGATGAAAATGTGCCCGAATCGAGCACTATTACGGTCTCACCGATCAAGTATTCCTCAAAAATGTCGGAAAGCCCTTCAATATCCTCAAGACTTTTTGCATCGGGCACGGGAAGTGCCGTCAGGTTAAAAAGGAAAACAAGCACGCTCATAATAAATGCCGTGATACATTGGAACATAAAATCACTCCTTGTTTGATATTTTATGTTAATATGAATATTTGTCAACATAATATTGATTTTTTAGTAAAAAGAGGCAAAAATTATGTTAAAGAATTGTTAATTTGCGAATTGAGAATACCGGCTTTATGTGTTAAAATTGGTTTAACCGACATTATTTAGGAAGAGGATGTAAAATGAAGAAAATAATAAGCTTTGTTCTCACGCTTGCAATTCTTTCGGGTATCGTTTGTGTGCCCGTATATGCCGCAGACAACACCTACACTCCGGATTATGACAGTGAAACTCCCGTTGTTATCATTCACGGTATGAGTCAGAATGATACATATATGCTGGATAGTAACGGTAAGAGAATGACTGATGAAAACGGTGCATATATCACAGGCTGGCCCCTGAAGCTTGATGTTACGGCACTTGTGAAGGAAGCAATAGGGCCTCTGCTTCTCTCCGCTTTCTTAAAGAGAGATATGGGACTTACAGATGCTATGAAGCGTGGTGCTTATGATGGGCTTCCGTATGTTCATAAGGATAATGAGGGTAATTATGACATTGCCTGTGAGGTTCCCTGTTACGAATATCCCATAGGACAGATGAGTGAAGAGCTTCGTGAGTATTACTATAAGCTTCTGCCTTTACAGGGACTTGTTGACATTGTAGGCGGTGATAATGTTTACTATTTTGGTTACGACTCCTTCGGTGACATTATCGGAGAAACCGAAAAGCTCAACCACTATATTCACGATGTTGTACTTCCCCAGACCGGAGCTTCGCAGATAAGTCTTTGCTTTATAAGTCTCGGCGGAACAATAGCCGTAAATTATCTTGAAACCTATCCCGAGGATTATTCTCTTTTCAAGAAGGTTGAATTTGTTGTGCCCGCACTTGACGGCTCGGACATTATCGGTGATATCTTAACGGGTAATCTCAGCGTTATGTATGACGACAGCGTGCTTTACGAACAGCTTCTTGTTACATTGCTCGGTGATACATATCTTTCATACATATTAAATATGGTGCTTCGTATTCTTCCCTCATGGCTTCTTAAGGATGCACTCGGAGCACTTGCCGAGGGTGTTGTTGAAGCAGGTGTGCGTTCAACTACTATAATATGGGCACTTTGTCCGACAGATTATTATGAACAAGCAAGAGCAAAGTGGCTTGAAACCGACGAATATACAGTTATCCGTGAAAAGGTTGACTATTTTATGAACTCCCGTGCGAATTTTGAAGAAAACCTTTTCGCTCTTCTTGATACGGGATGTGAGGTTTTTGATATCGTATGCTACGGTACAGGTATGTTCCCCCTTTGCAAGGATTGGAACAAGACTAACGGTGACGGTATCGTTCACGCAACCTCCGCATCAATGAATGCGGTATTTGCAGATATGGGAACTACTCTCGGTGACGGTTATGAGGCAATAGGCACATACTGTTCCGACCCCACTCACAACCATATCTCACCCGACAATACGGTTGATGCAACAGCAGGACTTCTTCCTTGTACCACATGGTATGTGAAGAATCAGGCTCACGAAAAGCTACCCTATAACGATGTTGTTCTTCAGATGGCTTTTGATATTATGACGGATAACAATATGAAGAATGTATATTCCAATCCCGAAAAATATCCTCAGTTTAACGAGGGCAGACTTACAAATACGGTAAATCTGTATCTCGAAGCATGGGAAAATGCGGATAAGTCAAAAATAAATGCTCAAAAGTCTCTTGCAGTTGAAAACGCTAAGGCTGAAATTGAAAAACAGCTTGGTGAAACAGTTGTTGTTACTGCAAAGTGGAATGAAGCGGTTGAAAGCTTCCGTGTCGCTCTCGTAGAAGCCGGTGTCATAGAAGACACCTCTCCCACAGTGATAGAAGCTGCTCTTACAACAGTTACCAGAAGCCTTAATAAAACCGTAAATGCCGTTTACGAAAAATTAGGTAAATAATATAACGACCCATTGTGAGTAATCATGATGGGTCTTCTTATTATACAGGAAATTGCTCTCTGACTTGAAAATGGCGGGGAACTGTTTGTGTTATAAAAAAATGACTTCTTTGTAAAGCTTGAACTGTTCAGAAAAAGCAAGCAACTGACAGAATGTCACATTTGCATTGACTTTTAGTCATAAATAATTTATAATTTATTCATAAACGCTGAGGAGAACATATTATTATGGCTGATTATAAAATTGCCTTTATTGCAGACCTTCACCATTATTCCGAAAAGCTCGGAAATACAGGCAGAGCTTATGAGCTTCGTGAGGGAAGTGACCAGAAGTGCCTTAAAGAAACGGGTGCTGTTCTTGACGCGGCTTTTAAGAAATTTTCCGAAGAAAATACAGACTGCGTATGTATCGCAGGCGATATCACCAATGACGGTGAGAAATTCAGCCATGAAGAGGTGTATGAAAAGCTTTTATCATTCAGTGAAAACAAAAAGCTTTATGTTATAACCTCAACCCATGACTGGTGCTCCGACCATAATCCCAGACGCTTTGAGGGTAACGATATTTTTAATGATGTTGATACTCTTTCCGCCGAAGACCTGACACAGTGGTATAAGTCTTTCGGCGAAAAGGACTGTATTTCGGAATTCACAACACCTTTGGGGCTTATTTCAAGATGCTTTCAGGTAACAGAGTCGCTTCGTATTCTTGCCGTGCACGATGATTGTGACGGGAGAGGCGGAAAATCAGGATACAGTGAAGCTCATCTTGAATGGATGGGCGAACAGCTCAAGCGTGCGGAAGAAGACGGCTGTAAGGTGATAGCTATGGAGCATCATCTGCTTTTACATCCGTTGTGCCGTTTTATTAATTCGGGACAGTCTATAGCCGATAACTTTGAGGTTGCATCATTTCTTGCGGATAACGGACTTCGTCTTATGTTTGTCGGTCACTCCCATATGCAGAGAACTACGGAATTTGTGTCGGAAAAGGGTAATAAAATAACACAGATAAATCTCGGCTCTCTTACGGGGTATCCTGCCCCCGTTACATATGTTGATTTCGATGGCAAAAATGCAAAAATCAGCGTCGAATTTTTAAGGGAATTTACATATAACGGTGAAAAGTGTGACTTCGGCTATTTTAAGAAGCACACTCTCGGAGTGCTTTTCAATCTTCTTGAAGCGGGAAAGACCGATAAGACTGATTTCTATGAAAGACTTCGTGCAAACGGTATAAAAATTCCCTCATATGATCTTTTATATCCCCTTATCCGCTTTGCCTGTAAAAAGCTTCTTAAGGCTAAATGCGGCGGTGCGGGAAGACTTATAAATTTCTTTACATTCGGTAAGGCAATTGATAAAAAGGTATTGAAAAGTGTTGAGGATGAGCTTCTTCTTGAGCTTGTTTCAAAGGTATTCCTGAGTGTGTTTGACGGCTCTTATGCCGTGTGTGATGCATCTGTCGGAGAAAAGGATGTAGTTTGTTCTGTAGGCAGACTTCCTTCAAGAATAATAAGAAGGCTTCCTTTGAAGGACGGCAAAAAAGAGAGTATTCTTAAAACCACCGACCAGATAGCCGTGCTTACAAAAGAGCTTATGTATCCGTCTGAACCCGATAATATGAATACTGTCATAGAGTTATAATGCGTATGAAAAACAGATTTGAAAGCGTTCAGCTTGTTAATTATACAAGGGGCGAAGAGATACTCAATGTCCTTACGCATCTTGCAGGACTTGGGATTCCCGTATTTATACTTATAAAAGCCGTTCCCTTATGCGAGGGAAAGCCCTTTCCTATGATAACGGCATATCTCTATGCCTTCGGCACGGCTTTGTGCTTTATGTGCTCTGTGCTTTATCATATCACGCCCCACTCAAACCTGAAAAAGATGTTCCGTGTTGCAGACCATTCGGCAATATTTTTTTCTGTTGCAGGAACGGTGACAGGCTGTGTGCCTGCGGTTTTTCAAAAGGGCAGTCCCGTCGGAGCAGTTTTAATGCTAGTTCTTTGTTGGGGAAGTGTGATAACGGGACTTGTTCTCACAGTTTTCTTTTTTGGCCGTTTCAGGGGTATACGGATGGCTATGTATATTCTTACCTCCACCGTGTGTGCACTTATCGGAGCGAATACCTTTAAGAATCTTCCGAAAGGTGCACTGTGGTGTCTGCTTTTGGGCGGAGCAGTGCTTCTTATGGGTTGTGTGCTTTACGGAATCGGCAAAAAGAAAAGATATGTACATTCTCTTTTTCACGTGTTTATTGTAGTAGGACTTGGTATTTACTGCTATGGTATATATAATTTTGTTTATTTATTACTTTGATGATATGAAAGGTGAAAAAAATGGAAAAAAGAACAGTTTGTCTTACGGGTGCAACAGGTCATGTAGGCTTTGCAATTCTCAAGGAATTACAGAACTACACCGACAGAGAAACGAGAATCCTTTTAAGAAAGGATCCCGGTTATTTTGAGGGCCTCGACTGCACAAAGGTAAAGGGTGATATCACCGATTACGATTCACTTATTGAAGCATTCAAGGATTGTGACACCGTATATCACGTGGCAGGATGCGTTGAAATCAAGCCCGGTAACGAGGATTTTGTTTACAAGGTAAATGTTACAGGTACTGAAAATGTTATAAAGGCATGTAAGGAAACAGGTGTAAAAAGACTTGTTTATATGTCAAGCGTTGATACATATATTCCTCTTCCCGACGGTCAGGTTATGCATGAGGTCTACGATTATGACCCCGAAAAATTAGAGGGTGCATACGCAAAAACAAAGGCAGAAGCAACTGCAAAGGTTCTTGCCGCAAACGAACCGGGAGTGCTTGAAACTGTAGTATGTCAGCCCAGTGCCTGTATGGGCCCCTATGACTTCAAGGTATCAAGCATCGGCAGTATGGTAAGAATGTTCTCATCGGGTAAATTCCCCATCACAATGACTTTCGGTGCTTATAACTTTGTTGATGTAAGAGATGTTGCTATCGGAACAATAGCTGCAGGTGACAAGGGCGGTGCAGGTGAAGTGTACCTTCTTTGCAACAAGAGCTGCTCCGTTGATGAGTTCATAAGACTTCTTGCAGAGGTTTCGGGCAATAAGCCTCCCAAAATAAAGCTCGGAAAGGGCATTATTGATGTAGCTGCTCCCATTATGGAAGTTTATTATAAGATTTCGGGACAGTCCCCCATATTCACACGCTATGCAATAAGAAAGCTTGTATCAAACTGTAACTTCTCCTTTGAAAAAGCCCAAAAAGAACTCGGCTACAACCCCAGACCTCTCCGTGACAGCCTTAAAGATTCACTTCAATGGATAAAAGAAACAGAGAAGTAAAGCACAAATTAATATGTGAATTATTTGCCACGATTGAGTAATTTCAATCGTGGCAAATTTTACATAAATCAAATCATAATTTAACGGCGTAAGCCGTTAAATTATGATAATGCAAAATGCAAAGTGCAAAGTGCAAAATGCAAAGTGCAAAATGCAAAATGAAGTAAGACGCTGAAGCGTCTTACTCCGCT
>CAYTRD010000028.1:0-25967 GCA_964440255.1 uncultured Ruminococcus sp.
AACGGTAGCACCAACCATTGGGTTGTTACCCATACCGATAAGTCCCATCATTTCAACGTGAGCGGGAACTGATGATGAACCTGCGAACTGTGCGTCGGAGTGCATTCTGCCCATTGTGTCTGTCATACCGTAGGAAGCGGGACCTGCTGCCATATTGTCGGGATGAAGTGTACGGCCTGTACCGCCGCCTGAAGCAACGGAGAAATAGCCAACGCCGTTTTCAACGCACCACTTCTTGTAAGTACCTGCAACGGGATGCTGGAAACGGGTGGGGTTAGTTGAGTTACCTGTGATGGAAACGTCAACACCTTCGTGATGCATAATTGCAACACCTTCACGAACATCGTCTGCACCGAAGCAACGAACCTTGGCTCTGGGGCCGTTTGAATAAGCCTTTTCGCTGACGATTTCGAGCTTACCTGTCATATAATCGAACTTTGTTTCAACAAATGTGAAGCCGTTGATTCTTGAAATGATCTGAGCTGCGTCTTTGCCGAGACCGTTAAGGATAACCTGAAGGGGTTCCTTTCTTACCTTGTTAGCACTGTTTGCGATACCGATAGCACCTTCAGCAGCAGCAAAGGATTCGTGACCTGCAAGGAATGCAAAGCACTTTGTTTCTTCTCTTAAAAGCATAGCAGCAAGGTTACCGTGACCGAGACCAACCTTACGGTCGTCAGCAACTGAACCGGGGATACAGAAAGCCTGAAGGCCTTCACCGATAGCTTCAGCAGCGTCACTGGCCTTTACGCAACCCTTCTTGATAGCGATAGCTGTACCTGTGATATATGCCCAGCAAGCGTTTTCAAAGCAGATGGGCTGAATTCCCTTGATAAGGTTGTATACGTCGATACCCTTATCGTCGCAAATCTTCTTTGCTTCTTCGAGAGAGGCAATGCCGTACTTTTCGAGAGCAACATTGATCTGATTTATTCTTCTTTCGTAGCTTTCAAATAATGCCATTGTAATATCCTCCCTCAATTATTCTTCACGGGGATCGATGACCTTTGCAGCATCATCGAATCTGCCGTACTGACCTGTTGCCTTAGCGAGTGCTTCGTTAGCATCCATACCCTTACGGATGTTTTCCATCATCTTGCCGAGGTGAACAAACTTGTAGCCGATAACCTGATCGTCTTCATCAAGTGCCATCTTTGTGATATAGCCTTCTGCAAGCTCAAGATATCTTACACCCTTAGCCTTTGTGCTGAAGAGAGTACCAACCTGACTGCGAAGTCCCTTACCGAGATCTTCAAGACCTGCACCTACGGGAAGACCGCCTTCGGAGAAAGCTGTCTGAGTTCTGCCGTATACGATCTGAAGGAAGAGCTCTCTCATAGCTGTGTTGATAGCGTCACAAACAAGGTCTGTGTTGAGAGCCTCAAGAAGAGTCTTACCGGGAAGAATTTCAGAAGCCATAGCTGCTGAATGAGTCATACCGGAGCAACCGAGAGTTTCAACAAGTGCTTCTTCAATGATACCGTTCTTAACATTGAGAGTAAGCTTGCAGGCACCCTGCTGAGGAGCACACCAGCCGACACCGTGTGTAAGACCGTTGATATCAGTGATCTGAGTTGAATGAGTCCATGCGCCTTCCTGAGGAATAGGAGCACACTTGTGACCTACGCCCTTGGCAACAACGCACATATTCTGTACTTCATGTGAATAGTTCATTGGAATTATCTCCTTTCAATTTTTACATCCATATAATTATACAGGCATCCGACAATATTTTCAAGTATTTCTTGTTTGAATTATGCTCATTTTTTTGAATTTATATTTACAAATTGTGTGACATTGTGCTAATATATTTAAAAAATTTTATCCGGAGATGAAAAAAATGCTCGGCGTTATAATAAATGTTGCCACCGTTGTTCTCGGAAGTGCCTTGGGGCTTCTTCTCAAAAAGGGGATTCCCGAAAAAGTTTCAAAGGCGGCAATGACAGCAATAGGACTTTGCACACTGTATATAGGAATTGACGGTGCACTTCAGGGAGAAAACACAATAGTTCTCATTCTATCAATGGTTTTCGGCACAATCATCGGAACACTCATTGATATAGACGGAAAGCTTGAAAAGGTCGGTACGCTCCTTGAAAACAAAATGAAATCAAAGGGTGAAAAAGGTACCGTAGCACAGGGCTTTGTAACAGGTTCACTTCTTTTCTGTGTGGGGGCTATGACGATAGTAGGCTCACTTAATGCAGGGCTTTCGGGAGATAACGAGCTGCTTATTACAAAATCCATACTTGACCTTATTTCCTCTTGTATGCTTGCAAGCACTCTCGGTATCGGAGTAATATTTGCATCTCTGTTCGTTTTAATATATCAAGGCGGCTTGGTGCTTCTGGCAGGTCTTTTGCAGAATGTGCTTACAAATACGGCAATGATTGCCGAAATAACCTGTGCAGGCTCAGTTATGATAATAGCTCTCGGGCTTAATATTCTCGGTATTACAAAAATAAAGGTTGCAAACTTCCTGCCTGCACTCATACTTGTGCCTGTGTTTTTTTATCTTGCAGAATTTCTTCCCGTATGATTTTAACGCTCCCGCTTTTCGGGAGTTTTCTTTTTTGTTCACAAAATATTACTTTACATTATATTCCGATTATTATATAATTATCCTATACAACTATATTTTGGAGGAATACATCAGTGAACAAAAAAGTTTCCGTAAAAATTTTAACTGTGCTTTTGAGCATAGCACTTATTCTCTCATGTTTACCCATGGCAGTTGCATCGGAGAATGAAACATTCTCAGTTGCTACTCTCAATGACATTCACTATTATCCCGAATGTCTTGCAGGCGACAAAAAAGAGGCTTTTTATACATATCTTACTGCAGCAAACTGTGTCTATGATGATCTTGATGCAATGCTTGATGCGGTACTTGAGTCACTCGAATATGAGGTCAAGAATAACGGTGTAAAGCATATTGCACTTGTAGGTGACCTTACTACAAACGGTGAATATGAAGGTCACGAGGCACTTGCTCAAAAGATGCTTGAATTTGAAGAAAAGACGGGAGCAAACATTTATGTTACCCCCGGAAATCACGATATAAACAATCCCAAAGCATCAACATTCGTAAACAATGTAAAGGAGGAAGCAAGAATCACCACACCCTCCGAATTTTACGAAATATATAAAGACCTTGGCTTCAGCGATGCTTATCATCAGTTTGCAGACTTTACCTCAGAAATCGGCGGCAGTCTTTCATACTCCGTAAAAACAGATGACGGTTACAGACTTATTCTTGCTGACGGCGGAAAGTTCACCTCGGATGTAACGGATTCGGGTACCGCAAAGCAGGAAACTGCAGGCAAATTCACTGCCGAGCTTCTTGAATGGATAATTGCTGAAGCAGAGGATGCAAAGAAGGACGGCGAAATTCCCCTTCTTTTCACACATTGGAATATGTCGGGAGCTAATTATTTCCATGAATATCTTATGCAGGGCTTCGTAATTGACGACGGCTATATGCTTCAGGAGATTCTTGCCGATGCAGGTATCAATTACACCTTCAGCGGACATCAGCACATAAGTGACATAAGCATTACATATTCCGATTCCGGCAATCCCATGTACTCTGTCATTACTCCCACTCTCACACAGTTCCCCTTCTCCTACAGAGTTACAGATTTCACGGAAAACTCTGACGGCGGTCTTGATGTTACCTTCAATCAGAGAAGTGTTGATGAATATTCGGCAGTAAGAGCAATTTCAGGTAACGGTACATATCCCTCACCTTACAGAGAAACAGGTTTCTATAAGCAGTTCGGCGGTCACGCAGACGCTACAGACTATGTTTTCGCTATCCTTAAAAACACTCTTGATAAATACATCAACGGAATAAGAGCCGAGGGAAGCATTGTAAAATACGTTGAAAAAGAGCTTGATATAGACATTGAGCATATTGTGAATTCTTATCTTTTCGGCGGTATATCCTTTGAGGGTACAAACCTGCTTTCAGGTAAAAATGTAATGAGCTTCCTTGATGACATTGACCGTCAGCTTATGGAACACTATATTTATAACAAGACTGAAACATACGCTCTCATTAAAAATGCTCTTCGCGGACTCCTTGAATCACAGGTTTCAGAAATTCCCTGCACAAAATTCATTGATGATTACGGCTTCGGAAGCACAGAAAGGGGCGGCACCCTCGGTGATGCAGTTCTTGCCATCATGGCTACAATGTACCCCGGAAATGAAGATATTTCCGATGACCTTTTCTTACAGGATATCGTAGAATTCTCGGGCAGACCCGAATTCCTTGATTTTCTTATCGGCATTATTAAGGAATACATTGTTGATGATCTTCTTGTAAACAATATCCTTGCTAACATTGAGCTTAACCTTGATACTCTCTTCGTTGATGAAACTGCAACGGTGGGCGACTATGTACAGATGATATTTGTAATGCTTGTAAGCGTTCTTGATGCAGATATCAGCCTATCCGATATATCAGGTACCGTGGCTTCACTTGTTAAGGTATTCAAAAACTTCAATGATGTTTCTCTCAAGAGAATTATTGAAGCAGTTCTCGGAACGGGACTTATCCCCTACGGTTCAACAATTGACGAGCTTATCGACAATCTTCTTGCACAGTTTATAACAGAAGATACAAAAGAGGTCGCAACCTATCAGGCAAAAATAATTATCGGCGGTATGGTAACGGATGACACAAAGGACCACGGTGTTACATACACAAATAACGGTGCCGTGGAGGTTGTTCCCACAACAGAGGATATGCAGTTGCCCGTGAATGTAACCTTGACTGTTACCGAAGACAACAGCACATCCTTTACAGTAAACTGGTTCACAAAATATTCCGTAACAGGCACAGATATTTCAGTTTACTACGCTGACGGAACTCCTGCAAAAAATTATGAAGTAACAAAAACAACAACAGAAACAGAATATACAGCTCCCGGCTTTGATGCAGGTACGTTCGGAATTCTTCCGTGGACACATAAAGTAATAAGCCATTCAGTAACAGTTTCGGGACTTGAACCCGATACGGAATACATCTATTCGATAGGCGACAGCGAAAAGGGCTTTATGAGCGAAGGCACGGTAACAACAGCTCCGACAGAAGACGGCAGCTTCACATTCCTTCATTTGTCCGACACAAAGGGCTTTATCCCCTCTCACTTTGAGGATTTCAGTAATGCTCTTACACAGGCTGATAAGCTCTATCCCGAATGGAGCTTCCTCGCATACACAGGCTCACTTACAGGCAAAGCTTCAAATGACGATATGTGGACCTTCGGAATCAATTCCGCTGAAGAGTATTTTTCAAATAAAATTACCGTATATGCGGCAGGCGAAACAGACAACAGCGGTGAGGGCACAGCAGCAAAATATTTCCCCGTTTACCACGCCCCCGAACAGATATCCGACGCCGGACTTTACTATTCATACGACTACGGCAACGCTCATTTTGCAGTTATCAACGCAAATCTTCTCACATCGGACGGTGCTCTTTCAAAGGAACAGACAAGCTGGCTGAAAGCTGATTTAGAAGCATCCGATAAGCTTTGGAACATACTCATTATGGGTGATACCGTTTACGGAAATGATGCAGACACGACGCTTCATACACAGATCAAGGGCATTATGGAGGACTTTGACATCGACCTTATTTTACAGGGCGGAGAAGCAGCTTACATAAGAACAGACTATATAAGAGATGATGCTCCCGTGCTTTACAATACGGAAAAAATCACCGTAAACGGCGTGAAGTACAACGCATATTGCGATGCAAAGGGAACGGTTGCAGTTGTAAATGCCGGTACATCGGGTGAATATACAGATGCTCTTCCAGAGGGTATCTGCTATGAAATAACAAGCACCTCCTCACTTCCCATGTTCTCGGCAATCACAATTGACGGCGATATCCTCACACTTGATACATATACTGTAGACGGTGAGAGCACAAGCAAAACCGACAGCTTCGCAATCAAAAAGGCATATGATGTGCTTCTCGGCGATGTGAATCTTGACGGCAATATAACAGCAGCAGATGCCCGTCTTGCTCTTCGCTTCAGTGTAGGTCTTGAAGAGCTGTCCGACAAGCAGATAACTGCAGCAAACGCCGACCTTACAGGAGATGTTACTGCAGCCGACGCAAGACTTATATTAAGAGCCTCCGTGGGACTTGAGGTATTAGGCGAATAAAGCCATAGAAATATAGGGGCTGACGGCTGTAGAGGACGACGCTCTCGGCATTCCCTGCAATTTAAAGACAAATTTTATATGAAGCTAAAAGCGGCTCATAAAAGGAACAAGCACAAAACTACTTTTTTCGGTAGCTTTGTGCTTGTTTTTCATTATACAAGCCCCCAAGATTGGGGGGAGATGTTGATAAACAGTAAGATTCTTACAACCCTGTTTTTATGATTTACCTTTTATATTCATCCTGCATTTTGAGAATTGAATTCTGAATTTCCTCGGTCAGCTCTTCGGTTGTTTTTCCGACAGGCGAAATGGCTTCTCCGAATATCACATCAACATCAAATTTTTTCCTGTTTTTTGTATCATAGAACTTAATCATTTTCTTGTTCTTCGGAAACAATTCATATGCACCGTTTATATAAACGGGAACAACGGGAACACCCGTATCAATTGAAAGCACGGAAGCACCGCTTTTTATTTTACGGAAAATGCCGTCTTCACTTCTTGTGCCCTCAGGGTGAATCAGCACACACCAGCCCTCTTTAAGCTTCTGTCTTATGCTGTTCATGGTGTTCATATTCATTCCGCTACGGTCTACGGGTACCATTCCCGTTGACTTAATAAGCTGTTTACTGAATATATCCTTTCTGAAAAGCTCAATTTTTGCCATACAGCAAAGCTTCATAAATCTTTCCTTAGAAAGTGCCGTTGAAACAAAAAGATAGTCAATTTTTGTGACATGATTAGGGCAGATAATAAAGCCCTTATCCGACGGGAGGTTTTCGGTATTTACAGCCCTTATATTGTAACAGAATTCTGCAAATTTTCTGAAACGGGAATATATCTTATAATCCGTTTCTGTCTTTTCCTGCGGATAAATCCCGTATGAAGCAGTATCCTTTTGTGCTTTGCTTCCGTTCTGAACGGCAAAGGCAAGCTCCCTTACGGTCAATTCCTTTGAATAAGCACTTTCAACATTGACATTATATGCACTTTCAATTTCCATTGCAAGGTCAACCGCACCGAGAGAATCTATTGCAAGCTCAGAAAATACCCTTGTATTTTCGCTGATTTCGCAAACAGGGGTATTTGAAATTCTTCCGACAATGAAAATCAGCTGTGAAATCAAATCGTTTTTTGCGGGCTCCCGTTCCTGTGTCTTCACTATTCCCTGTCTTTCGGCAATAGCTTGTGTTTTCAGAATATATCTCTTTGGCTTCTGCAGAGAGGTTCTCGGAATTTCATTTACGAAATGCGTTCTGAGAATTTTCATATTCTGAGGTACTTCCCCGTTTATTCTGTTGATTTCTTCTTCAATATCCTTTATATCACCGTTTTTGTCTGCCACAACAAATGCGTGAACCTCATCGTATTCCCCGTTTTCCGCGGGAACACCGCAAATTACAAAGTCTTTGACATTTTCAAGTGTCTGATATTTCGCTTCAAGCTCTTCGGGAGAAACCTTTTTACCTGTTGAGAGCACGATATTTTCTTTTGAACGGCCCGTAATTTTTATATTACCCTCGTTATCCGTTACTGCAAGGTCGCCCGACTTAAACCATCCGTCTTCCGTAAAAGCCTCTTTCGTGGCTTCCTCGTCACGGAAATATCCTTTCATCATAAAAGGCGATTTTATAAGCAGCTCTCCGTCATCCGAAATCTTTACCTGAACTACGGGATATGGCTTGCCGCAGGAATCAGTACGGATATCATCTGCAACATTTCCCAGAGTGGGGACATTGGTTTCACTGGCTCCGTAGGTACTCAGAATATTAAAGCCAAGACCGTAATAGAAGTCTGCAACCTCCTGACTCAAGGGAGCACCGCCCGAAAAAAGACGGTAAAGACAGCCTCCAAAGGTTTCGTGAATGCTCTTAAAAATTACCTTACCGAGCAAAGAGCCGTTCTTTTTGCGAAGCTTATAACAAACAGGGAAAAGCTTTTCAAACATAAGTCTTGTTACGGGATTCCCGTTGATCTTACGAAGAGCTGCAGTTCTGAAAAGCTCATAAACCTTGGGAACACCGGGAAGAATTGTGGGCTTATATTCAGAGAAGGCTTTGAGAATTGCATCTGCTGAAATTGATTCAATAAAGTGCACCTGTGAGCCTGTAATCGTGGGGCCTAAAACAAGGCTGAAAAGACCGTAGATATGACTTAAGGGAAGAATTCCCAGAAATCTTGAATTCTCTGTTATATCCTGTACCGCTTCTGTCATTTTTGTGGTATTTATAAGACTGTCGTGAAAGTGAAGAATACCTGCCGCCTTGCGTGTAGTTCCCGAAGAAAAAATAATACAGGCAACATTTTCATCGGCATCCTCCGTAGCAGGGAAAGAATCAGATACTTTCATTACGGAACCGGAAAAAAGCGTGCAATCGGAGACATTAAAAACAGGAAAATCAAATGCTTTTATATTTTCAGCTTTTTTGTAAGCATCCTCCGAAAAAAATGCGGCACGGACATCGGAACGAATGACAAAATCAACGATATCCTCACCTGAAAGTGAAGCATCAATAAGGGCAGCCGTACAGCGAAGCTTACACACGGCAAAAAATGCAACAACCCATCGGGGACTGCTTTTTGCCGTCAATGCAATTCTGTCACCTGCCTTTATGCCTGAAGCTGTAAGAGTCTGTGCATATTTATCCGCCTCGTCAAAAAGCTGACCATAGGTAAAAGAAAAGCTTTCTCCGTTATCCATAGTCATTGACATTGCCCTTTTTTCAGGGTGACAGGAATTTATTTTATAAATTTCATCAAATATATTCATATAATTATTGTGTTTTTTGCCCTTTCATTCAGTTCAAGGAATTTTATCATATAAGCTTTAATGTGTCAACAAAAAAAACGGCTTCGACGACCGTTTTCGGATAGTCCGTCTCAGAGAAAAGCTTGCTTTCCGTTCTCAGGGACATATATTCTTTTTACATTATAAAAAGGAATTTCTCATAAAGTAGAATTACCCATGTACTTATGATGCACACGGGTAATTACTTTTATGCAGATTTATTTTTTTCTTGCTGCGATTTCTGCTACCATTTCTCTCTGTCTCTTTTCAGTAATGGTATAGAAGAACATGGGAACGGCACAGGCAAACATACTTACGATACCTGAAATAATAAGCACATTCCAAAGTGCATCGGGATTTTCAACCTCGTAGGTTCTTGCATTGATACCTGCAATTGCCATGGACATAACACCGATGAAAGCACCGACAGCCATACCGATCTTATTGATAAGAGTCTGCATAGCAAAGCAGATTCCTTCGCCTCTTTCGCCTGTTTTCCATTCAAGATAGTCAACGGTATCACCGATCATAGCATAAGTGATAATGTTGTTTACACCCTGAGGAATACCGAGAAGAACAAGGCCGATAGCACAGATAACCATCTTCCAGGGAGCATCGTAGCCTACAAAATACATAACTGTCATTACAATACCGCCGAAAATGTGAACTGCGATATATGACCACTTCTTTGTGAATTTCTTTGACATCCAGGGAACAAGAATGGAAGCCACAAGACCGCCGGGAACAACGAGAAGCGTGATTACGCCGTAAAGACCTTCATTATGCAGAATATACTTTGCAAAATAAAGACCGCCTGTGTAGGAATAAACCATTCTTGCACCGCCAAGCACTCCTGAAAGAACAATGAGAAGAAGCTCTTTGTTCTTGAAAAGGAGCTTGAGGTTATGACCGAATGAGGGAGCCTCTTCTTCTGTTGTGAAGCGTTCCTTTGTGTTCTTGAAGCCGTAGAAGAACATAGGAATTGCGGCAACAACAAGAACAACTGCACATACAAAATATATCCACTTAAGTGTATCTGCGTTTGCAATCTCCATACCGTCTTTGACAGTACCGATAAAGGTTGAAATTGCAGCCTCCTCATCAATACCCTGATTTGCAACCATATTTGCAATTGCATCAGCCTTGAACTGAGCTATAAGGGCACGGTCTGCTTCCGTGTCTGTATATTTGTATTTAGCGGTAAGTGCACCCGTAATCATAGGAACGAATACGGTAACAATACCGGCACCTACAGTACAAAACATTCTGGCAACGGTAAGAATGTTACCTCTTGTTTCGGTGTTGTTTGTAAGGCAGGTTGAAAGTCCCCAGTAAGGAACGTCTGCTATTGTATAAGCAACACTCCAGAGAACATAAATCGCACCGATGGTTGTAAAAGCAATTGTTGTCTGAGTGCCGTTATAGATAGCCTCTGCACTGAAAACGGGAAGGAAGCAGAGAATCGTCATAATACCGATGGGAATAGCCATCCATTTAAGATAGGGACGGCATTTGCCCCACTTTGTTCTTGTCTTGTCAACAACACTTCCCATAATGGGGTCGTTGAGAGCATCAAACACGCGGGCTGCAAGCATAAGAATTGCAACGGCAACAGCACCGCTGACACCGCCTACCATGACACCGTCTGCACCGAAAAGAAGTGCATCTGTCAAAAATACAGTTATGTATGAGCCGATAATGGTACAGATAAAATTCTGTCCGAAGCCCGCAACACTGTATGCAATAGCTTCCTTCGGCTGAACGCCCTGTCCCGGTGTTGTGCCAAAGAGCTTGTGAAGAAAATTGCTCATATTGGTTTCTCCTTTATTGTTATTATCCTTATAATAATAGCACAGACTTTTCGAAAATGAAAGACCGAATATTATTTATTTTGATAAAATATTGAAATATTTTTAATTTTTGAAAAAAATATAGACTTCACGGGCAAAAAATGGTAAAATGCAAATAACAGGAGATGATAAAATGAAAAAAATATTTTCTTTAATACTTGCATTTGCGATGCTTGCAAGCCTTAGTGCTCCCGTTTTTGCCGCAAATCCCGTTACGGCGACTCCCGAGTGGCTTACCGATTGGGATGAAAGAGCAACTGCATCCGGAAAAATATGGCAATCTCCCGGAGAAAACGAAAACGACAGAGTGTTCACATGGATGTCTGCCGATTTCAATAACACATTTACATATTCCGACGGTGTAAGTAAATTTACGGTAACACCCGAAAGCAAAATAATGCTTCACGGGGTTCTTCATACCGTAAAGCTGAGTGACCTTAATGACGGAGATTACAGATATACATATACCGCTGACGGCAAGACCTATGAAGGCACATTCTCCGTTGATACAAAGGACAGCTCCTTTACCGCAGTTTTCTGCTCCGACCCTCAGCTCGGACGCTCGGGCAGTAACAGCGAAAATGCTGTACAGGACGATACATACGGCTGGGAAAGAACACTTGAAAGTGCATATAACGCCGGTGCAGAGCTTATCCTCTCGGCAGGTGACCAGGTGAATGACGGCTTCTCACTTATGCAATATAATGCACTTTTCTCACCCGATACATTAAAGCATATTCCCATTGCTCCCACAGCAGGCAATCACGATTTTTATTCACCTCTCTACTCTCTTTATTTCGGAAATTCAGGTGTTGACGCCACGGGAAACAACTATTATTTCACATACGGAAACGCACTTTTCATTGTTCTTGATTCAAACAACATCATATCCTCTGTTCATAATGCAACAATAAACAGTGCAGTCAATGCGTATCCTGATGCCACATGGCGTGTTATTATGCTTCATCACGGTGCATATTCTTCCGATGCTGATGAATTTACAAACAAGATATGTGCCGGTACGCTTAAAGATACTTTCGATAAATATGATATCGACCTCGTCCTCAGCGGTCACAATCATTTCTATTCGAGAACATACCCCATCTATAACGGCGGAATTTCAACAGTCGGAACCGTTTATTTTGAAGCAGGCTCTGCATCGGGCGGTAAATGCTCAAGCATTGATATTACGGGCAAGGATTACATCGTTCAGAGCTTCGACCTTAAAGAAGCATCATATTCGCTTCTCACATTTACGGATGATACAATTGAAATAAATTCATATCTTACCGATTCCGGAGAGGTTTTCGATTCATTTACAGTTGTAAATACAGAAAAAGCCGAAGTAAATCAATTCGGAATGTTCGCTGCAATCATAAGCTTCTTCAAAAAACTCATTTCCTATATTCCCGTACTCTACAAATAAGTCTTAAAAAAGCTATCCCTATGCAATTCAGCATAGGGATTTTTTTCATTCTTCAGTATCTTCAATTACTCCGTTTGTTTCTTCAAAGGTCTTGATACATTGACGTATAAGATAAAGCACCTGTCCGTTGATAGACCTTCCCTCATATTTTGCAATTGATTTAAGCTTTTTATGAAGCTGTGGATCAATCTCAATTCCGAGATGTTTGTTTTCCTTATTTCTCATAATTTCACCGTTAAAATCTTATTTCAAGTATATTTTAAGATTTTTTCTTATCAATTATTGACAGTCTACTTATTTTAAGTATACTATAATTAAAATAGGTGGAAAAAATAATGAAAGTTACATTCATCGGACATGCTGATACACCGTATTCAGTCAAAGAAAAGTTAAAAGAAGCTATTATTTCACTTATAACAGAACACGGTGCTGATACCTTTTATGTAGGAAATCAAGGGAATTTTGACCGGATGACAATACACACATTAGAAGAAATAAAGGGAAAAAAATAATTAATTTAGCAAGCACACTAACCTAAAACAAAGAACAAAAAATCCCTTATGCAATTCAGCATAGGGATTTTTTATCATCATTTACACTTTTTTCTCACTGCGGTTGCCTTGACAACTGCGGGGGCGGGTTCTTCAGGGGCGGGTTCTTCGGGTACAAGCTCATCCGCTGCGGCTTTTTCGATAATTGTCTTAAGCTCTGCCATCCCTTCACCGTTCTGGGCAGAGGCTTCAATCACCTTAAGTGCAGGGGCAAGGAAAGGATTCTCGGAGAATGCTTTTCTTCTCTGCTCCTTTTCTGTTTTGTTGAGTTTATCGCTCTTTGTGAGCACACAGATAAAGGGATAGCCTGCATCGTGAAGAAAACCGAGCATTGTTTTATCGTCCTCCGTGGGGTCGTGACGCATATCAAGAAGCTGAACCACAAGCTTTATGCATCTATCCGAAGCAAAATATGATTCCATAAGCTCGCCCCAGCGTCTTCTTTCGTTATCGGCACGCTTGGCATAGCCGTATCCCGGCAGGTCTGCGATTCTTATACCGTCAACGGTAAAAAAGTTTATTGTGGTAGTCTTTCCCGGAACACCGGATACTCTTGCAAGATTTTTTCTGTTGAAAAATTTATTGATAAGAGAGGATTTGCCCACATTGGATTTCCCCGAAAATACTATTTCGGGCATATCGGAGGCTTTAAGCTGTGCAGAAGTTCCGAAGGAAGCTTCAAATTTTACATTATTGATATTCATATAAAACTTCCTTTCTTAACTCTTTTTACAGGAAATTTCCGCACGGGAATTTTTAGGCATATGTATTTCCTTACCTGCCTTTTCGGGCTTGCGTTCTTTCATAGCGGGAGCAACGGGATAAAGAGCGATTTCTATTACCTCGTCAACATTCTTTACGGGAATAAACTGCAGCTTCTTTTTTACAACCTCGTCGATTTCTTCAAGGTCGGGGGTATTACCGTAAGGAATGACAACAGTTGAGATACCCTCTCTGTATGCTGCCATTGATTTTTCACGAAGTCCGCCAATGGGAAGCACTCTGCCCGTAAGGGTAACCTCACCCGTCATAGCAACCGAGCCTCTTACCTTCCTGCCCGTAAGAGAAGATACAAGAGCAGTTGTGACTGTCACACCTGCACTTGGGCCGTCCTTGGGAACTGCACCCTCGGGGAAATGGACATGGATATCATTTTCCTTATAAAAATCGGGATTGATGCTGAATTTATCCGCACGGCTTCTGACGAAGCTTACGGCAGTTCTTACGGACTCCTTCATTACATCACCGAGAGAGCCTGTGTATTCGATTTTTCCCGTACCCTGTAAAACTACAGCCTCGGCTTTAAGAAGCTCACCGCCGACTGAAGTCCATGCAAGTCCGTTTACAACACCCACATTATCCTCAAGCACGGCTTCCTCGGGACGGTATTTTCTTACGCCTAAATACTCTTCAAGATTATTATCTGTTATTTCAAGCTTTTCAGTTATACCCGATGCCAGTCTTACGGTTTCCTTTCTCATAAGAGCGGCAATTTTTCTTTCAAGAATTCTGACACCTGCTTCTCTTGTGTAGCCGTCAATAACAGCTCTTAAAGCAGCATCGGAGATTCTTATGTTCTCCTTCTTAAGCGAATGCTCCTTCATCTGCTTGGGGATAAGATGCTTCTTTGCTATTGAGAATTTCTCCTCATATGTGTAGCTCGGAAGGTCGATTATCTCCATTCTGTCACGAAGAGCATCGGGAATCTGATGCTTGTCGTTTGCAGTTGTTATGAAAAGCACCTTGCTCAAATCAACGGGAAGCTCTATATAATGGTCACGGAAGGAGAAATTTTGTTCACCGTCGAGAACTTCCAGAAGAGCAGATGCAGGGTCACCCTTGAAATCACCGCCGAGCTTATCAATTTCATCAAGAAGCACAAGGCAGTTCATACTTCCCGCTTCAATAAGTCCGTTTATGATTCTTCCGGGCATAGCACCGATATATGTTTTTCTGTGACCTCTGATCTCGGCTTCATCCTTGACACCGCCGAGAGAAATTCTTACATAATTTCTGCCCGTAGCCTTTGCAATACTTCTTGCAACGCTGGTTTTACCCACACCGGGAGGGCCTGCAAGACATATTATCTGTCCTTTTATTTCGGGAGACACAATAAGAGAGGCGAGCATTTCCGTAATACGCTCTTTTACGTCCCGAAGTCCGTAGTGATCCTTTTCAAGAATTTTCTTTGCTTTTTCAAGTGAGGTATTTTCCTTTGTGAATTTACCCCAAGGAAGCTCAAGACATTTTTCAATATAGGAACGAAGCACATTACCGTCTGCCGAGGACGGAGACATTCTTTTAAGTCTTTCGGTTTCCGCAAGAAGCTTTTCCTTATGAGCTTCGGGCATACCGCTTTTTTGAATTTTTGCAATAAGTCCCGAAGAATCTTCACCCTCAAGGTCGCCCAGCTCCTCGGTAATAGCCTTCATTTCTTCCCTTAAGTAGTATTCTCTCTGATTCTTGTCCATCTGCTCCTGAACCTTATCCTGAATCATTGAGTCAACCTTTAATATTTCGGTTTCCTTCGCAAGAATACAAGTAAGCAGCTCACAGCGTTCATAAACATTGAGAGCCGAAAGGACTGTCTGCTTATCCTCAAGAGAAAGCATAATATTTCCTGCTATATAGTCAGAAAGCTCACTAAGGTCCTTCGACTCGTATATCTTCTGATACATATCGGGAGTCATATGTCTTATAAACTCTGCATATTCATCAAAATAATTTTTAAGACTGAAAAGCGAAGCCGCCTCAATAAGCTTATCCTTACCTTCAAAATTTGGCGGAACGGTAAAATCATCCTGCAAAGGAGTGAGCTTTACCCTGTAGTAGAGCTTTTTTGCAACAAATTCATCAATTTTTGCTCTGTATTTACCCTCAACCACAACACGCATTGAAGCGTTGTTGTCGGGCAATTTTATTATCTGACGGACAGTTCCCACAACACCTACGGGATAAAGGTCATCCTCGTCGGGCTTTTCTGTTGTCACATCCTTTTGTGAAACAAAGAACAAGTCCTGTCCGTTTGAATTTCTCAGTGCGTGAAGCGAGGAGCGTCTGCCCACATCGAAATGAAGAGTCATTCCGGGAAAAAGTGCAACTCCCCGTAAGGGCACCATATTAAATACATTGTTACTCATAAATTATAAAACTCCGTGGAGAAAATTTTTAATTTGCACCCGAGACGGTTATACCGCCGAAGGCTGCATAGGGCATTATACAGGTGCCGTAATTAACACTTTCAGTTGATATGCCCTTAATATTTTTTAACATATCGGCTAAATTACCGCTTATCATAGTTTCTGTCAAAGGTTCGGCAATTTTACCGTCCGAAATCAGGAAGCTGTTCTTTGCAACACCCGAGAAATCACCGTTACCTGCAGGCTCGCCGCCCGAAAAACGGCATACTAAAATACCGTTATCAATTTCCTTTACTATATCGGAAAGAGCCTTTTCACCGCTTTCTACCCTTACGCAGCCGCTGGTCGAAGGTGCTCTTTTAAGTCCTGTTTTTCTTGCGGCATACTCAGAAAGACAGAAGTTTTCAAGTACACCGTTTTTTATTACATCGTAATTTTCAGCCTTGTATCCGTCAGATGTTATTCTTTCACCGCAGACGATATCATCGGAAAGAGGTATAACGGAAAGCGTGAATGAGGGGTCTGCCACAGCTTTTCCGAGACTGTCCTTCCAAGGGGATGTACCTTCAATAAGAGAAAGGTCACCTGTAAAGGATTCTGTTACGGTTGATATAAAATCGCAAAGACAGGCGGGAGAAAATACCGCAGTCCCTGTAAATTTGCCTGAAAACGGAATACTTTCAAGCTCCTTTACCGCTCTTTCAAACATAATTCTTATATCGGCTGTTTGTAAAATATCCTGTGCGGGGTCAAGGTAATCCACCGCAACACAGTTAAAGGAGGTCACATTTTCGTCGTTGTGGGCAGAATACATTATGCTTACGGAATACGAGCCGTCTTCCTCTGTAAAAAGCACGCCGTTTGTATTTGAAAAAACGTGCTTTCCGTAAGAATAGGATGCTATTACCTGCTCGAGCATTATCTCGGGGAACTGCTCTTTTACGTCGCTTGTGAATTTAAGCAGAGAAGCGAAAAATTTTTCCTTATCGGGAGCAAGTGCACCGGAAACGAAATCACAGTTTTCTTCTTTTTCGGAAATCGAAAGAGCATCATCGGCAACTCCCGTTTGAGCTGCCATAATACATTCCGTTACCGCATTGTCAACGGCTTCCCTATCAAGCTGATTGACAGAGGCTGTGCCCTTTCTCATATCCTTTATGACTTTCATTGATGCACCCGAATTAAAAACACTTCTGATAAGTGAAAATTCACCTGCATCAACATTGAATTCTTCCACTCTGCCCTCGGATACACTTACCTGTGCATCGTCTGCACCGTTTTTCACAAGTGAATCAAGTATATATTCAGCTGCTTTTTTAAGTTTTTCCATCTTATCTGCCTCCGATATTTACTTTACATCTGATTGAGGGGCCGCCCATAGAAACTGCCATAGGCTGTTTTTTACCGCAGTAGCCTGCAAAATCCCAGCTTACGCTGTCGGAAAGCATATCAACGGTTTTAAGCATATTGAAGGCAACACCCGAAATCGTGGTATCGCGAAGTGCTCTGCCTAACTTTCCGTTGACAATCTCATAGCCCATAGTGATACCGAACATAAATTCACCTGTGGTATCAGCCTGACCGTTCTGTGTACGGGTCAGATAATATCCCTTATCTATTGAGGCTATCATATCCTCCAGCTTGTCTTTGCCCGGATGAATAGCGGTATTTCTCATTCTGATAAGAGGCTCATCGGAAAATGCATAGGCTCTTGCATTACCTAAAGGCTTCACACCGAAATGCTGTGCACTTTCAAGATTATTCATAAAGCCCTGTAAAACACCGTCTTTTATTATTACGGCATCCTCGCATAAAGTTCCCTCATCGTCAACATAAACGGGTAGAGGTGCTCTTTCACCGAATGCCGTATGTGCAAAGTCAGTAAGGCTCACAAGCGGAGAAGCCACTTCTTTTCCGAGATTTGTTGCGGCAACACTTCCCGAAAGCACAAGGTCTGCTTCAACGGTATGTCCTACGGCTTCATGTGCCACCATACCTGCGATTGAAGAGTCAATTATGCATAAAGCTTCGCCGGCATCGGGGAATATGCCCTCTTTTTTCTTCATAAGCTCTTCATAGAGAGAATCTACCTGCGGAAAAAGAAGCTCGGGAGAAGAATAATGGTCATAAAAATATCCCTCACCGCCGCCGAGTACATCAAAAAGCTCAATATTTGACCCGTCCGAGGCTTCACAGGACATTGACACTATCATATAAGTTCTCGGAAAAAGCTGATATGCAAGGCTTCCTTCGGAAGTACAGAGAGTTTTTTCTATAGTGCCCGTTGAAAGTCCCACATGCCTTGAAGCAAGGGTAGGATAGGTCTTTTCGATGTAGCTGTCCACCTCTCTTGCAAAATCAACAAGAGTTTTCTGAGGTACATCAATAAAAGGTCTCGGCTCTGCATACTGAACATTCTGAGCGTTTACAAGTGCACCTTTATTTTTAGGGCAACCCGAATGAAGCAGAAATGCATTTTCTCTTGCACTCATAAGCACTTCACGGGCAGAGCCTTCATCACAGATACTTTTTGAAGCAAATCCCCATACACCGTCTTTATATACTCTTGCTCCTATGCCCTTTGATACCGATGACATATTGCCCACAAGAGAGCCTGAAACTATTGATACCCGTCTTGTGCGTGAAGTCTGCGAACGCAGTTCTGCGTGTTCTGCCACTTCAGAGATAAGTTTTTTCATATAATCGCTCATTTTTATCAGCCTCCGTAATATGTAATAATAACACAACTGAAAGAATATTGCAAGAAATATATTATATATCCAAATAATGCTTTACAAACCGTAAAATATTTGATAAAATAATATGCAAAAAAAATTACTGCACGGAGGTTATGTTATGAATTACACATCTACCCGTAACGACACGCTGGAGGTATCATCAAGCTTTGCCATAGCAAACGGTATTTCCGCAGAAGGCGGTCTCTTCGTGCCCACTGATATTCCCAAGGTAACACCTGATTTTATCGAATCTCTTGTACCTATGTCATATATTGAGCGGGCAAGAAAAGTCCTCTCCCTTTATCTTACAGATTTTTCCGAAGAAGAAATAAATGAGGATACAGCAGGTGCTTACTCCACAGGCTTTACAAACGAAAAAGTAGCTCCCCTTGTAAATCTTCACGGAAACACAAATATTCTTGAATTGTGGCACGGCCCCACATGTGCGTTCAAGGATATGGCTTTACAGCTTCTCCCCTATCTTCTTACAGGCTCCGCAGAAAGAATATCGGGGGGTAAGGAAACTGTTATTCTCGTTGCAACCTCGGGCGACACGGGAAAAGCAGCTCTTGAAGGCTTCAAGGATGTAAAGGGCACAAAGATTCTTGTTTTCTATCCCAGCGACGGTGTCAGTGCAATGCAGAAATTACAGATGACCACACAAGCCGGTGAAAATGTAGGTGTATGTGCAATAAAGGGCAACTTTGACGATGCCCAGACAGGTGTAAAGTCCATCTTCACGGACTCGGAAGTAAAGAAGAAGCTTGAAGATAACAATATGACTTTCTCTTCCGCAAATTCCATAAACTGGGGCAGACTTGTTCCTCAGATAGTTTACTATTTCTCCGCATATGCAGATATGATAGCATCGGGACAGATTGCAAACGGAGATAAAATTAACTTCACCGTTCCCACAGGTAACTTCGGCAATATCCTTGCCGCATATTATGCTTTAGAAATGGGGCTTCCCGTAAACAGGCTTATCTGTGCTTCGAATGCAAACAATGTTCTTACAGAATTTATCGAAACAGGTAAATATAACCGTTTAAGAACATTCCACACCACCGTTTCCCCCTCAATGGATATTCTCGTTTCAAGTAACCTTGAAAGACTTCTTTACCATTTAAGCGAAAACGGCAGTGCAGAAATTAAAGAGCTGTTCACTGCTCTTTCGGAGAAAGGCGAATATACGGTTCCCTCTTCAATGCTTAAGAAGATACAGAATGTTTTTGCGGCAGGCTGCTGTGACGACACAGAAACAAAAAAGACTGTCGGTGAAACATTCAAAGAATACAACTACTTATCCGATCCTCACACGGCAGTTGCAATAAATGTATATAACAGCTACCGTGAAAAGACAGGAGATACAACTCCCACAGTTATCGTATCAACTGCATCACCCTATAAATTCGTGCCTGCAGTTTTAGAAGGACTCGAAAAGAATGCAGCCTCTGAAGACGGCTTTGAAATGATGGCGGCTCTTCAGAGCATATCCGGTGTTCCGGCACCCGTAAAGCTTACCGAGCTTAAAGGCACATCCCCAAGATTTACAGATATCTGTGAAAAGAATGATATGAGAAGTATTGTTTACTCAATGCTTAATATCCGATAAACGCATTTCTTAAAAGATAATTTTCTCAGTTGCTGTCACAAGCAGAATTTTTCATAGTAAAGGTTGCACAGCTTGTGTCCGTACTTGTACAGGCATTCTTGTTGCTTACCTTTATTGCTTTGGCAGTACACCCGCAGTCTGTTGTATGATATACACAGTTCTTTGCATCGCAAGTAATGTTTTTGTTTTCATTACAATTTTTGTTCATTTTATTCATCTCCCGATAATTTTACCGATTTTATCCCATGGGACTTTTCGGAGGAAAAAGAAAGCGCTTTCAAAAGAAGTTTTTGAAATAAGAAGCTGTTTATTATCGGAAATTTTTGTTAATCAAGGAAAAAGTATGTCCGTTTATGTAATTGCAGACCCGCATCTTTCGCTCGGCAGCGAAAAACCTATGGATATATTCAGAGGTTGGCAGAATTATACCGACCGTCTGAAGTCGAACTGGGAAAACATTGTTTCTCCCGGTGATACGGTGGTGCTCCCCGGCGATATTTCGTGGGCGATGTCACTTTCTGAAGCAAAAGCGGATCTGAAATTCATAGACAGTCTTCCCGGAAAGAAAATAATCGGCAAGGGTAACCACGATTACTGGTGGGCAACCATGAAAAAAATGAACGCTTTTCTTGAAGAAAATAAGCTTCATACCATAAATTTCCTTTTTAACAACGCTTATGAAGCAGAGGATATTGCAGTTTGCGGTTCGAGAGGCTGGTTTTTTGACGACAAGACAGAAAATGCAGAAAAGGTTATATCCCGTGAAGCGGGAAGACTTTCACTTTCAATAGAATCGGCACTATTGACGGGAAAAGAGCCCGTTGCATTTATGCACTACCCCGTGGTTTACGAATCAGGTGTGTGCGAAGAGCTTCTCGGGGTTCTGAAGAAATACGGAATCAAGCGGTGTTATTTCGGACACATTCACGGAGACAGAACGGGAAGATATGAGAAATACACCTATGACGGAATCACATTTTCCTTGATTTCAGCGGATTTTCTCGCATTCTGCCCAAAAAAAATAATGCTCTGATTATATTATTCTTATATTTTTTTTATAAAAACAGTAGAAATTTAAAAAAATTTCTGTTATAATGTTGTGGTTATTAATTGACAGCCCCAAAAGGCGAATAAAAGTCAGGAGGACTTATAAATGTTAATTTCAGCAGAAAAAACAGGCAAAAATGAATTTTCCGTTGCTCTTTCCATTGATGCTGAAGCTTTTGAAAAGGCAATAGTAAAGGCATACAACAAGGAAAAAGGCAACATCAATCTTCCCGGTTTCAGAAAAGGTAAAGCTCCCCGTGCTATGATTGAGAAGGTATACGGTGAGGGTGTATTCTATGATGATGCACTTGATATCGCATTCCCCGAGGTTTACGAAGCAGCTCTTAATGAAGCCGGCATCACTCCCATCGACAATCCCTTTGATTTTGACATCAAGAAGATCGGAAAAGAAGGCGTTGAGCTTACCTGTAAGGTAACAGTTAAGCCCGAAATCACAATCGAGGGCTACAAGGGTATTTCGGCTGTTAAGCCCTCTAAAGAGGTTACAGATGAAGAGGTTGAAGCAGAAATCACTCTCAAGCTTCAGCAGAATGCAAGAATCATCTCCGTTGAAGACAAGGCAGTTGAAAACGGCAACATCGCTGTTATCGACTTTGAAGGCTTCGTAGACGGTGAAGCATTTGAAGGCGGCAAGGCTGAAGAATATGAGCTCGAAATCGGTTCAGGCTCCTTCATTCCCGGCTTTGAAGAGCAGATCATCGGTCACAATATCGGTGAAGAGTTTGATGTAAACGTTACTTTCCCCGAAGAATATTCCGAGCCTCTTGCAGGAAAGCCCGCAGTATTCAAAATCAAGCTTCACGCTATCAAGGCAAAGGAGCTTCCCGTAGCTGATGATGATTTCGTTAAGGATGTTTCCGAATTTGATACACTTGATGAATACAAGGCTGATATAAGAAAGAATCTTGAAGAGCAGAAGGAGAAGTCCTCCGAAAACAGCTTCAAGAACGAAATCTACAACAAGCTTGCTGAGCTTGTTACTGACGAGATCCCCGAAGTTATGATAACAAGATCAGTTGACGGTATGATTTCCGAATTCAAGTACAGAGTAGAAAGCCAGGGTATCCCCTTTGAGCAGTATCTCGGCTACCTCGGTATGAGCGTTGATTCCCTTAAGGATTCCTACAAGGAAAGAGCCGAGCTTGATGTTAAGGTTGAATTAGCACTCGAAAAGATTGCCGAGCTTGAAGGCATTGAAGTTACCGACGAAGATGTTGACGCAGAATTCGCTGATATGGCTGAAAAGTACGGCGTTGACCTTGACACGGTAAAGAAGGCAGTTCTTCCCGAAACAGTAAAGAAGGAACTCAAGGCAAGAAAGGCTGACGAAATCGTTATCTCCAATGCAGTAGAAGAGGGTGCCCCCAAGAAGAAGGCTGCAAAAAAGCCCGCTGCAAAGAAGACAACAAAGAAAAAGGCTGAAGCTTCCGAAGAAGCTCCCGCTGAAGTAAAAGAAGAATCCGCAGAATAAGAAGTCAGCATCCCGTCAATAATAGCGGGAGACGGATAAATTTTCCAATTGTTTTGACTTCCCCGTAAAATTCTTCAGAACATACAAAAGGAACGGTCGGGGATATAAATTTCCGACCGTTTTAAAATAGACAGGAGGACTCACTATGTTACCAAATCCCTATATGTCCCTTGTTCCCACCGTTATTGAGCAGACAAACCGCGGTGAAAGAGCATACGACATCTACTCCAGACTTCTCAACGACAGAATCATAGTTCTCTCCGAAGAAGTAAACGATGTAACAGCAAGCCTTGTTGTTGCACAGCTTCTTTTCCTTGAAGGTCAGGATCCCGAAAAAGATATTTCACTTTACATCAACTCCCCCGGCGGCTCTGTTTCCGCAGGCTTTGCAATTTTTGACACAATGAATTACATCAAATGCGATGTTTCAACCATCTGTATGGGTATGGCAGCATCTATGGGAGCATTCCTTCTTGCAGCAGGTGCCCCCGGAAAGAGATATGCTCTTCCCAATGCTGAAATTATGATACATCAGCCCTTAGGCGGTGCAAGAGGTCAGGCTTCCGACATAAAGATTGCAGCAGACCACATCTTAAAGACAAGACAGAAGCTCAATGAAATTTTAGCTAAAGAAACAGGCAAGCCCATTGAAGTTATTGAGCGTGATACAGACCGTGACAACTTTATGAGTGCCGAAGAGGCTCTCGAATACGGTCTTATTGACAAGGTTCTTTACAACAGATAATTCGGGAGGAAATTCCATTGGCTAAATACGACGAACCCAAAGATAAGCTTCGCTGTTCGTTCTGCGGAAGAACGCAGGATCAGGTTTCAATGCTCATTCAGGGGCCTGATGCCTTTATCTGCGATGAGTGTATTGAAAACTGCGTAAGCATTATTTCTGCGGGCGACGGAAATTCAAGAAAAAACACAAAGAAGAAGGTAGCTTCACCCCGTATTCTGCCGAAGCCCGAAGAGCTTAAAGCAAAGCTCGACGAATATGTTATCGGACAGGATCAGGCAAAGATTGCTCTTTCTGTTGCAGTTTATAACCACTATAAGAGAATTTACAGAAAAGCAAAAACGGATGTAGAAATAAACAAATCCAATGTTCTTCTTTTAGGCCCCACGGGTGTCGGAAAAACCTTCCTTGCACAGACACTGGCAAAAACACTTGATGTTCCCTTTGCAATTGCAGATGCAACAACACTTACGGAAGCCGGTTATGTGGGTGAAGATGTTGAAAATATTCTCTTAAGACTTATTCAGGCAGCCGACTTTGACATAGAAAAGGCTGAACGCGGTATTATCTATGTTGATGAAATTGATAAAATCGCAAGAAAAAGCGAAAACACCTCAATCACCCGTGATGTAAGCGGTGAGGGTGTTCAACAGGCACTTCTTAAAATTCTTGAGGGCACTGTTGCAAATGTTCCTCCGCAGGGCGGAAGAAAGCATCCCCAACAGGAGTTTTTACAGATAGATACAACCAATATCCTCTTTATCTGCGGCGGTGCTTTTGACGGAATTGAAAAAATAGTTGAAAAGAGAATGGGCAACTCCGTTCTCGGCTTCGGCTCTGAAATATTAATAAAGTCGGAGCTTGATACTGATTCAATAATGTCAAAGGTAATTCCTCAAGACCTTGTAAAATTCGGTCTTATTCCCGAGCTTGTAGGCAGACTTCCCGTGCTTACCGCCCTTCGCAATCTCGACGAGGAAGCACTCGTAAAAATTCTGAAAGAGCCTAAGAACTCCTTATTCAAGCAGTACCAGGGACTTTTCAGCATTGATAATATCGAGCTTGATTTTACCCCCGAAGCATTCTCGGAAATTGCAAAATCTGCTCTTGAAAAGAAGACGGGTGCCAGAGGACTGCGTGCAATAATGGAAAAGGTGCTTCTTCCCATTATGTATACTGCCCCCTCGGATGCATCAATTGAGAAAATTACGATTACTAAAGAGTGTGTAACTGACGGTGCTCTTCCGTCAATTGAAAGAAATCCCGCAAGACTCACAGCAAAACCCTCAGATGCATTAAAACCCACAATTGCATAACAAATCCGTAATTCAGACAGAAAAAAACTCTCTCGTTACCAAAAACGGGAGAGTTAATTTTTTCACTCAATAAGCATATAGTAATTGCTGATTTTTTCCAGCTTGTAGTATTCTTCCTTTACAACCTTGAAGCCGAGCTTTTCATAGAAACCGACATTGTCGGGGTTCTGTGTTTCAAGTCCCACCTTATATCCGTTTCCAAGCATATCTTCAAGCCCCATTTTAAGAAGCCTTGTTGCAATTCCCTTGCCCTGATGCTCCGAAGCTACAAAAACGGGAGAAACTATATAAGTCTTATCATCAAAAATATCCTTGTTATCAAGGTGGGAATATGCCATAAGGCATTTTACGGTAAGCGGAAAGTAGAGAACAAGGAATGGCCAGTTGGGACATTTAAGGAACTGAAGCATTGTATAGTCATAATGAGCCTCACGGAGTATCAGAAGCCCTCTTTTTTCTTCATCAAAATAAAAAATATCCTTTTTTCTTGAAGAATTAAGTCTTAAAAGCAGCCAATGGTAAATGAAGCGTTTTCTGATTTTTTCATTTTTGCAGGCAAAAACATAAACGGGATCGTTTACGTATGCCTCACTTGCCATTCTCGCATAATATTTAAGAGTTTTTCTTGATACCTTTTCTGACATAGCGTTTCTCCTTAATGTTTTATTATATATATATTTTATCATAAAACATCAGATAAAGCAACTAAATCATAATTTATCGGGCAGATGTAATTTCCCGAGAGGCACAAAATAAATCTTATAATCTGTAGGGGACGACGACCTCGGCGTCCCGTTTCGCTGAAATCTATTGTCTGCGTTTTGTTATGCGGAATATAAAAATCTGCCTCTTCGGGACATAAATTCTGTATCTTTACTCCCTACCGGCGGGACGCCGAGGTCGTCGTCCCCTACAAATCTCGAAATTTATTTCGTAGTTTCACTGAAATCTATTGCCTGTGTTTTGTTATGCGGAATATAAAAATCTGCCTCTTCGGGACATAAATTCTGTATATTTACTCCCTACCGGCGGGACGCCGGGTCGTCGTCCCCTACAAGATATAAAGGCAAATGACGGCGTAG
>CAYTRD010000029.1:0-25070 GCA_964440255.1 uncultured Ruminococcus sp.
GCAGCTTATGAAATATTTGAAGGATAATTGAATTTATAAAAACACAAGTAGTATATTGTAATATGTTAAAAAGCGTCGTGAAAGCGGCGCTTTTACTTCTTTATATATCTCTGGACTTGTGGCAAGTTGTGTAGTATATGTTTGTGTTGCAAAAGGAGGTGCAATGCACATGACAACACTTGAAGATTTATACTACGGCAACATCAGTCCGCACGAAAGGTATATTAAGCGTGGGACGAGGGTTGACAAACTCGTCAAGCTGATATGTAAAAATGAGGAAGAACTGAATTCGGGACTTACGGAGAAACAAAAAGAAATCTTTGAAAAGTTCAAGGACTGCACAAGTGAACTTTCCTGCATCAACGAGCGTGAGGCGTTCAGTTCGGGATTCCTCCTTGCCACTCGCATAATGGCGGAAGTGATGCAAGGGCTGGAGGAGGTAGAGGATATATGAAAAAAATCATAATCTTTCTTCTCTGCTGTGGGGTGTTCGTGAGTATGGTGGGATACCTTGGCAATCGGTTTGGCTCTGAGATAAAAGAAAAACGCCTTGGCTAAGGGCTACAAAAAAGATGTTTTCGGTAGTTTTGCGTATGAATTTGAACTCTCGTAATAAATTCTAAATCATCCGCGAAGCGGATACCGTTACTTTTACCTAATCGACAAGTTTCGAAAGAGAAGAGTGAAAAGTGAAGAGTTAATAGTGAAAAAGTAAAAAACGACAAGCTTCTGTCGAAACTTGTCGATTTTTGGCGGAGACGGTGGGATTCGAACCCACGAGCCTGTTAAGGCTAACGCATTTCGAGTGCGCCCCGTTATGACCACTTCGATACGTCTCCTTATTTGCTTATGTATTCTATCAAATAAAACTATTATTGTCAAGAAATAAGCACATATTTTATTTAAGCTTTTTACAATTAATACAGAATAAACGGCATTGTTTTTCACATAACTAATATAAAATGTATAAAGGATGTGAATAAATATGATTGAAAATGATACAATCAAGCTTCTGAGAGAATGTGATGCCGGTGTAAAAATGGGTATATCATCCATCAGCGAAGTTATAGACCGCGTAAAATCAAACGATTTCAAAACAGTTTTGAATAAAAATAAGCTTGAACATGAAAAGCTTGAATCACAGATCCAGCAAAAACTGATTGAATTCAAGGACGACGGCAAAGATCCGAATTATATGGCAAAAAGTATGTCTTGGCTAAAAACAAATGTTATGATCGGTATGAACAATTCAGACAATACAATTGCAGATCTTATAACTGATGGCTGTAATATGGGAGTGAAATCTCTTAATTCTTATCTTAACAAATATAAAGCAGCTGATGAATATACTAAAGATATAACGAAGAGATTAATAAATCTTGAAGAAAGCCTTACCGTAGATATAAGAGATTATCTGTAAAAGAATATAGCCGTCGGGATTTCCGACGGCGGTATTTATAATATATGGTCAAGAGTTTTTCTAATGCATTCCTCAATACTGACAGTTGAATAACCGTAAATATATGTTTCCATAGTGTCATTCAACGGATAAGTCCATTCATCACCTACTGCACTTCTACCCTTCAGCATACCGATAACAGAACCGACTGTAGCACCGTTGCAGTCTGTATCAAAGCCTGCCTGAACGGCAAGACATATCGTTTTACTGTAATCACAATTTCCGTAAAGCAATGCAGCAGTTACTATCATTGCATTGGAAATAGTATGACACCAATGATGTGACAAATGCTCATCAAATTGCGTATGGATAGATTCGACACATTGGTCATATGACAAGCCGTCAAGATAACATCGAATAACATTATTTACTTTTTCATAAAGTCTTGATGTTTTTGGAATATAATGAAGCCCCGTCTTAATTATTTTCAGAATGTCATTTTCACATACTGCTGCAGAAATCATTGCAGCGACAAACATTTCACCGTAAATGCCGTTTTTAATATGAGAAATTCTTGCATCTCTGAATGCCATTTCAGCGGCAGCTTCAGGATTTCCGGGATTTATATATCCGAAATAATCTCCTCTTATCTGAGCACCTATCCATTCTCTGTACGGGTTTTTATATATGGCAGATTGAGGTGGCATATAGCCTTTGATGAAGTTAAAATATGCAACCCTTTCAGCAGTAAAATAAGTCTCTTTTGTCTGCTTACTTAACCACTCCGAAGCAATATTTCCTGATGTAAAGTCTCTTCCGTACTTATCGATTATCAACTGATAAAATACAGTATAGTTAGTATCATCGTCAACAGGCATCAAATCAAGCTTATCAGCATAGCAACTGTGCCTGAAACCGAATTTATACTTGTCACATATCTTATCATTTATATCAGAAGACAGAATATATCGCGATAAAGGGAAATTATCTGTCTCCTTCAAAAAAGGATAAAAATCATCGGTTCTTATCCCCTCTACAGTTTTACCGAGCAAACATCCGCATATTCTTCCGTACCAGGCACCTGCAATTCTGTCCTCAAGAGTAGTTTTATCAACCGAACCGACAACACCATTATAATCATCAGTTAATTGTTTAATACGCTGAAGCTCTGACGGTTCCTGATAAGCGTAACCGGATACAGAATCTGCGTTAATTATATAATCAAATAAAACATCAGCGCATTTTTCTCTGTTCAATCCATCGGGAAGCTTAACGATACAATCAAACATATCTTTAAAAAGCTCAACATCCAAGCCTTCATCGACACACTGAAGATATTCCACATCAAGTTGATGAGAATATACTTCTCCGCTGTTCATTTCTGAATAATTAGGAAATATAACATTCTTATCTTTCATATATAAACACCTTTATAAATGTATTTTACATTTGCGTCATAATGTCCCGTATTCTGAAAACCATTTTCCGTGCGGATACATTTTCCCCACTTACGGGCAATTTTTTGATTTGAGTTGTAATTATATGTACTATATCTCCGACATTATAAAATTGTGAGTTAATTTCACATAATAAACAATAATTCGAGTGATTTTTTATCACTTTTGAGAATTGAAACATAATTCTTTTCGTGATAGAATGTCACAAGAACGGAGGTGTGACAATGAAAAGAAATGTAACTATAAAAGAAAACAAAAAATCGAATAATACAACATATGACATTGAAATAACCGAAAACGGAAATGTCTGTGTGTTTTCAGCACTGTCTGAAAACAAAGATAAGGTTGAACAGCTATGCCGAAATTTGGCAGATTCCGACATAGCTTCTGTTCATATAGAAGACATAATAAGAGATTTTATCGCAGAGGAAGCCTGCGATAAGCTGATACTCAATTCACTCTTATAACATCAGAAAACGGGACAGCACAAAAATGCCGTCCCTTATAATTTACATAAGACTTCTGTAAAGTGCAACGATATCTTCTACACTTGTTTCTCTGGGATTTCCGGGTCTGCAAGCATCTGCAAATGCGGATTCAGCAAGCTCACGCACATCCTCTTCCTTAACAACACCTTTGAGAGTAGATTCGATACCAACATCCTCAGAAAGCTGACGGACTGCATCAACGGCTGCCTTTCTGTATTCTTCCTGAGTCATTTTTTCAACATTTTCAACACCCATAGCCTTTGCAATATCACGGTATTTTTCACCGGTATATTCAGCATTGTATGCCATAACGGTAGGTAACAGAACTGCACAAGCCTTACCATGAGGCATATCATAATATGCAGAAAGAGTATGAGCCATTGAATGATCAACACCAAGACCTACATTTGAAAATCCCATACCTGCTATATACTGTCCGAGTGCCATACCGTCACGACCGTCTTTTTCATTATTTACAGCACCTCTGAGAGATCTTGCTATAACTTCAATAGCCTTAATATGGAACATATCTGACAATTCCCATGCACCCTTAGTGATATAGCCTTCAATTGCATGAGTGAGTGCATCCATACCTGTAGCTGCTGTGAGAGCTTTAGGCATTGAAGACATCATATCAGGATCAACAACTGCAACAACCGGAATATCGTGCACATCAACACAAACAAACTTACGCTTCTTTTCGACATCGGTTATAACATAATTTATGGTAACCTCTGCTGCTGTACCTGCTGTTGTGGGAACCGCAATAATAGGAACGCACTTATTCTTTGTAGGAGCAACACCTTCAAGAGAACGAACATCTTCAAATTCGGGATTAGTAATGATTATACCGATAGCCTTTGCCGTATCCATAGCTGAGCCGCCGCCTACTGCGACAATACAGTCAGCCTTACATTCTTTAAAAGCAGCTACACCATTCTGCACATTCTCAATTGTAGGATTGGCTTTTACATCTGAAAATACCGAATATTCAATACCGGCATTCTTAAGAACATCAAGAACCTTATCGGTCACAGCAAACTTAATAAGGTCAGGATCTGTAACAACAAATACTTTTGTAAAAGCTCTGCTTTTTATTTCATCGGGAATAGCATTAACGGCACCTGCACCATGGTAGGAAGTTTCATTAAGAGTAAATTTGTACATCGGAATTCCTTCTTTCTTTTTTTCTTGATTATACTATAAATACAAAATACATTCAACTACTAAATTAAAAAGTATTCAAAATTCATAATTTTGTGCTGATATAGGAATTTTAATAAATTTTTTTTGACTTTTACAAAAAAAAGACTTGATTTTTCCAAACAGTTATGATATTATATCGAAGCGCCAATGAAACGCGATGTTTATTGAAAGGTAGATTTACATTATGGAATGGTATGAACTTCTTATAGGCATAATACTTGTACTGACTTCTATTGCAATCGTTGTTCTTGTACTTATGCAGCAAAGCCGTAGAGCAGGTCTTTCCGGTGCAATTTCCGGTGGTGCTGAAACTTTCTTCGGTAAGAACAAATCACATTCCACTGAGGCGAAATTAAGCAGACTCACAAAGATTTTCGGTGTTATTTTCTTCGTTGTATCTTTGTTTTGCACTTTCCTTCTTGCGTTTATGGTTTCCCGTTGATCCAGTAGCTCAGTCGGCAGAGCACCTGCCTTTTAAGCAGGGTGTCCGGAGTTCGAATCTCCGCTGGATCACCAAAAAAAGCACTTCTTCGGAAGTGCTTTTTTTAACTTTACAGGCAATTCCTTTCTGTAAAGTTAACAAGATTCTATGTCCCGCCGAACGGTAAGCGGTACTTATGTGGGCGTTGGGCTATCCGAAAACGGCCGCCAGAGTCTCGGCGAAGCCGTTTTCTTGTTTATCAGAAAAATTTTTCACAAAAAATACAAGATAGAATACCAATAAACAATGTTTTGTTTGCCGCAGTCATTATTTCACCGAACCAAAAAAATGCAGTATGACCGTCTGCAAAAATATCCCTGCAACAGGAAATTGTCAGTATTGCAAAAAAATACATTGCAACAACTATTATGTAAAATACTTTGATCAGACCTTTTGTTTCCCTTTTTAATGTAATGTTTGTTTTCATTTGACCACCCTGTTTATTATACAAGGCTTTATTTTAAGTTTCAATGAATTAATATTTACATTGCAGTTAATTTACGGATAAATCGGTAATCTCTTCAGTTAAATTTTATCCGCAGTTTTATGAATCTTTTTACAAAATCAATGAATTTCTCGTTGATTATTACAACTTAATATGATATGATAAAAATATAAATTAATATATGGACGGTTAAATATATGAAATGCCCTTACTGTTTGTATCCCGAAAGCAAAGTTATTGACTCAAGACCCGCTGATGACGGACAGCGTATCCGCCGTCGCAGAGAATGTATCAAATGCACAAAGCGTTTTACTACATACGAAGCAATTGAAGGTCAGCCTGTTATAATTATCAAACGAGACAAATCAAGACAGGTCTTTGACAGAACAAAGCTCTTGACGGGTATGCTTCGTGCATGTGAAAAAAGACCCGTTTCGCTTGAAACTCTTGAAAATGCCATTGATGAGATAGAAAGCCAGCTTCAAAACTCCCTTGAAAAAGAAGTATCCTCTGTTTGTATTGGTGAGATGGCTCTTGAAAAACTCAAAACCATTGATGAAATCGCATATGTAAGATTTGCATCGGTTTATCGTGATTTCAAGGATATTGAGTCATTTATGGATGAATTAAAACAACTTATCAATGAGAAATAAAATAATTAGGAGCTGTAAAAAACGAAAAGTTTTTTACAGCTCATTTTTTAATTCTTGTCATAAATTGCTTTTAGTCCATACAATAAAAGATTGGGCTCATAAGAAATATTCCGTTTGCAATATCTTATAATATTCTTCGCAAAACCACCGGTCGCAACAACAGAAGCAGCATTTTCACCAAGAGCAGCTTCTATTTTTTCACACATCCCGTCAAGCATAGAAGCTGTTCCCTGCACTATTCCTGCCTGCATACTTGAAACTGTATTTGTTCCGAAGGAAGAGCACTCCTGCAAATCTATGTCTATATCAGGAAGCAACGCTGCTGAGCCGGCAAGTGCTTTCAATGATATACCGACACCTGCCGAAATCGAACAGCCGACATAAGCCCCCTTACCATCAATAACACTGATCTTTGTTGCAGTTCCCAAATCAATTACAAGACACGGCAAGGAAAATCTCTCAACGGCACCGACAGCTCCTGCCACAAGATCAGCACCCAACTGTGCAGGATTGTCAATTTTTATGGGGAGACCGCTTTTCACACCCGGTCCCAGTATAAGAGCTGACACTCCTGTAAGTATAAAAACTGCCTCTTTGATAAGTCCCGTAAGTTCAGGCACTACCGAACTGATTATCGAACCCGTGACACATTTCATGTCAGAATTTTTAAGCTCTGCAATTCCTTTGATCAATACTGCATATTGTTCTGCAGTAATTTTTCTGTCCGAGGCGAGCCTTGCTTCAAAAATAAGCTCATTATCACAAAATAAACCGAATAATATATTAGTATTTCCGATATCAACAGCCAGAAGCATTTTTATGACTCCTTATTAAAACATTCAAGCTCAGACATAAGCTTTATAAATAAACCGCCCTGTACAGTTCTGTGACGGAAACCGACGACAAGCGAGGTTACAGTGTCATACCAGTCTGTCATCGGCACTCTCGAGGGAGTAAGATTATAACAGTTCCACATCGGCTCAATAAACTGTTCAAATTCCTCATTTGTCGGAGCAAGACAGGCTGTCCAGAGAAGCCAGTCAGATTTTGTGTATGTTTTTCTGTTATCCAAAGGCATACCATATGGATTGATATGTTTTTTATTAGAACTGAATTCAGAATAATAAACGCTGGGGGCAAAAAGTCCGGTATGCCAAATTTTATCCCAAATCATATTATACTTCATACTGAAAGTATCTGCCCTGTCAAATGTGAGTCTGAAGCTTCCGTCGTTATTTGCGGCATTTTTCACCCAATTATCAGCCATTTCACGCGCAGCAGTCATATACCTTTCAGCTTCATCCTTAAGACCTTTCATATCAAGAATAATCGAATATCCGGCTATACCCATAATAGCTTTTAACGAAAGATTACAGTTATGAGCGAGATGACCTGCAAAGTCATCTGTACAAAGCTGATTCTCGGGATCCATACCGTATACAAGCAGATATCTGACCCATTGTTCAACAATTTCAGTATAATCATCAAAGAAATCGGTATTACCGTCTTTAATGCAGATATTTGCGAGCATTATCAGCATATTTCCGCATTCTTCAACAGGCATCTGATAATCCTTATATTTTCCCTCTGCCTCATGATTTTTGCCGTAAACCTGTCCTTCAACAAGAGGATATTGTCCAACATCATGAGGAGCAAAATCAAACTGCCATTCATCGCTTGCAGCAAACTTAAAAATAGGTCTGAGCATACCTTTTAGAAGTTCAGTGTTATAATATATAAACATTGGTGAAGACGGATATGTTACATCAACGGTAGCGGCACAACCGTTACTGAAGCATTCCTTGGAAATAAATAAAACATTACCGTCATCATCAAGAGCAAGCTTATGTGCAGCAATAACCTGTCTGTAAGCAAGAGTGACAAGATCAGCGTACTTTTCACCACCGACAACTAAAGCATCAAGCTCAAGCTCAAGTGATCTCTTATAACACTCTTCTGAAATTACTGCAGCTTCTTTATATGCTTCAAGAATGACATCTTCTATAGATTTTCCGCTACTCTTCCAATAAGCCTTGATATTACTTCCGAAATATTTCAAAGAATAAATATCATCATATGCGAACAATATATAGCTTGTATTACCCTCTTCGACAGGTATCTCAGCCTCAATAAAAATCATATCATCTTTTTTAACAGAAGCGACTTTTCCGTTCTCCTGAACACCAAGATAAAAATAACCCCAATCGATCCTTATATCATCACCGGAACGGGACAGTATATCCTGCTTAATCGTACCGAGCTTGCCGATATTAAGCCCGTTGCAGCTATATACTTCAGTCGAAACCTCATTCTCTCCCTTTTTATTGACAGCTAACTCTTCTGAAGCTGATATCTTCAAAGAAACATTGTGCTCTTTATTGTCAACGCTGTAATAATCTGCACTCATATAAGAAACAGGTCTTGAGAGTCTGTATAAATCATCAGTAAACAAGGGGGTAAAAAAGTTTATATCAAGACAGATCTCAGTATTTTTAAAAGTATAACTGCTGACTAAAGCAGTCATATCAAAATCAGTCTGTTCAATGACGGAATTTTCAGGCACGCCCATAAAACAATATTCTTTACCGTCAACAATAACACAGCCCTTTAATGTATTTTTCGAGCCTGTCCAATGCTCGGTATCTTTTTCGTAAAGCTTATCCGCAGCCGACCAAACAGAAAAATAGGGATCAACTGTCACAAGCGGTACTGACGGAGGTCTTAATTTCATATAAATTCTCCTTTGTATATTTTTACTTAATATAACATTTACTCATTTTTTTTACAATACTCTATTGAAAAATTTTGATATTATTGATTCAAAGCTCGTTCTATGATATACTGATAAAAAATGTGTAAGGAGCGTCAGTATGAAATGCATTGTTGACGGGGATACTTTCATACATAAAGATATTTTTCCGAAAAGAATTGTTACTTTTCAAGGTAATATAAAAAATGAATCTGAATTACTGTTAAATAAAACACTTCAGATTACAACCAATGAAAAAAGTGTTACCACCTTAAGAAATTCAATTACAGGCAAAAACGCATATATCGTGCTTGATTTCGGCAAAGAACTTCACGGGAAACTCAGACTGCTTACCTATACCTGTTCAGGCACAGCAACACCAAGTGTCAGAATAACCTATGGTGAATCTGTGTCCGAAGCATTAAGTACAATTGGAAAAAAGGGCTCAACCAACGATCATTCAACCCGTGATTTTGAATTTCCCTTCCCTCAATTCAGTGATATTTCACTTAATGAATCCGGTTTTCGTTTTGCAAAAATAGAATTATTGAGCAAAAATGCTTCTGTCTCCTTTAAGGCTGTAACAGCAATATCCATTTACAGAGATATTCCGTATCTCGGGTCTTTTTCCTGTAGTGATGAGATACTAAACAAGATATATGATGTCTGTGCATACACCTGCCATCTGAATATGCAGCGTTACATATGGGACGGCATCAAAAGAGACCGCCTTGTATGGGTTGGTGATATGCATCCTGAAATGCTTACTGTAAGAACTGTTTTCGGAAATCACTCCATCATTGAAAAAAGTCTGCGTTTTATGAGGGAAACGACTCCCCTGCCCGAATGGATGAACGGAATGCCGACATATTCTCTCTGGTGGCTTCATATTCTTTACGATTGGTATTTGTACACTGAAAACAATGATTTTCTTGCAGAAAACAAAGAATATACGCTTGAATTAATCAACATAATATGCAATCTCGTCAACGATGACGGAAGCGACAAGCTTCCTTCATATTTTATTGATTGGCCCTGCAATGGCAAAAAGGCAGGAATAAGCGGTTCAAGAGCTCTGCTTGCAATTTCACTCGAATCTGCCTCAGAGCTTGCTAAAATATACAACAACGAGCAGCTTGCGGCTCTTTGCAGAAAGAAAAAAGAAGCGTTGATATCAACAACCGCCGAAACCTACGGTGCAAAGCAGGTGGCTGCTATGTGTTCGCTTGCAGGCTGGCTCAATAAAGATGCGGCGGCGACAGAAATACTAAAGGATGGAGCAAAAGGCTTCTCAACATTTATGAGCTATTATTTATTGAAAGCCGCATCACAAAAAGATATATCAGCAACTCTGTCAGCTCTTAAGGATTACTATGGAGGTATGCTGAAAATGGGAGCAACGACCTTCTGGGAAGATTTTGATATTTTATGGCTTGATAATGCTGCACCAATTGATGATATCGTACCGCACGGAAAAAACGATATTCATGCAGACAATGGTGCATTCTGCTACAAAGGACTTCGTCACAGTCTGTGTCACGGATGGTCATCAGCTCCTGCTGCATTTTTAGCAGAAGAAGTTTTAGGTATTAAAATTCTCGAACCCGGATGTAAAAAAATAAAAATCGAACCGTCACTCGGCTATCTTGAATATGCCGAAGGAACATATCCGACCCCTTCGGGAATAATAAAAGTGCACTGCAAAAAAACTGCTGACGGTGTTGCGGTAAAGTATGAAGCACCTGATGATATTGAAATAGTTACCGATAACAAAGGAGAATAGTATGACTTTTGAAGAGCTTGCTGGCATCAGACAATCTTGCAGAAAATATGATTCAACGAAAACAGTAGAAGACGAAAAAATTCAGCATATTCTTGAGGTTTCAAATCTTGCCCCGTCAGCATGCAACGGTCAGCCATACAAAGTTACCGTTGTTCGGGGAGAAAAAGCAAAACAGGTTGCAATTGCAACCTCGGGGCCCGGCTTAAATAAATTTGCCGCTACCGCACCGGTTATGATTGTTATTTCAGAAGATAATTATGTCAAAACTGCTGCAATCGGTGCAAAAATCAAGGGAAATGACTACAGATCAATTGATATCGGAATTTTGAGTTCTTTTATTACTTTAGCGGCAGCCGAATCAGGACTCGGCACTTGTATTCTCGGTTGGTTTGATGATAAAAGGATTCGTTCACTCTGCGGAATCGACTCGCCTGTTCGCCTTGTTATCACTTTAGGCTACCCTGCACAAGACTGTCAATTAAGACAAAAGAAAAGGAAAAATACTGACAGTTATATCAGCTATATTGAATAAAAGATTGTAAAAGGAGCTGTAAAAAACTTTTCGTTTTTTTACAGCTCCTTTTCAGGGGATAGGAAAAAATGCTGAAGAACGGACAAACCGAGCAAAAACAAGCATTCAGGCTTGTTTTTGTTTGCCCGAAGGCGTACAAAAGGTACGTCGAGTGGCGAGGTTTTATGCGGTCTTCGCTTTTTTTACATCCCATTCTTTGTTGTTAAAATGTAACCAAGCCTGACTTAATACCCCTTCCCTTTGAAAAGCAGAACACTTCATTGCCGGCAAAAAGAATATGGTCACACAAACAGATTCCAAGCGGCTTACACATTGAAGCAAGCTTTTCTGTTAAAAGCTTATCCTCTGTTGACGGAACAGCAAAGCCATTAACATGGTTATGCGATATTACAATTCCCTTAGCATTAAGAAACAGTGCAGATTTTAACAGTACTGAAAAATCAGTACTTACCATAGATTCATTTCCCTGTGAAATCTCTGTCTCCTTAAGTATTCTGCCGTTACCGTCAAGATACAAAGCAACAAACTTTTCACTCGTCGCTGACTTATAATAGCTTGCAAGATACTTTTTTGCATCATCAGAAGACAATATAGCTTCTCTGTTTGAAAACTTACTTGCTTCATATACTTTAAATATTTCCGGTATAAATTTAATCAGCGTTGCAGATTCAAGACCAATTCCCTCAACATTTGTAAGGGCTTCAATGGGAGCATCAAATACGCCTGCCAAAGAACCGAACTCATTTATCAACATATGTGCTATTTCGTTGGTGTCACGACGAGGAATTGAATAGAATAAAAGCATTTCAAGAACATTATGAGGCTGAAAGCCATCAAGTCCGCCTTTTCGGAAATTTTCCTTCACACGTTTTCTGTGTTCATCATGCATTCCTTGTCTGCTTGACTTTTTATTCTTTTCTTTATCACTTACAAGTAATTTCTTTGCCATAATTTTACCTCCGGAATACCTCCAAAATAAAGAGCTTATGAAAAATAATCTACGATACCGTAAGCGATAGCTTTGCCGATTATTTCCTGATTCACAGGATTGGCAAGCACATTACCTTCAACATAATTAGTAAGAAATCCCGTTTCAATCAATACAGACGGACAATTATCAACTCGGGTTACATAGAAGGGATAATACTTTACATTTCTGTCAGTATTTTCGTAATTCTCATCAGCTTCAGTATAGATTTCATTTGTATATGCAGCCACAACTCTCTTATGGATATCGGATGCAAGCTCAAATGAAAAAGGAGTATAATAAAATGTATGAGTACCGCTTTCTGTCAGATCCGCTGAACCGTCACAATGTATACTGACAAAAATGTCAGGATTTTCAGTCTCACACATATATGTTCGTTCAGACAAAGAAAGACTTGTATCCATAATACGGGTCATAATAACAGTAGCACCCATACTTTCAAGATACTTTTTTGCATATAAAGCAACAGACAAAGTAATCTGTGATTCAGACATACTGTTATCATTCAAGGCAGTACCTACCATCGAAATACCGCCATGTCCCGGATCAAGCATTATTGTTTTGCCGCTTACGGACGAACGTATAATATTATTGAATGTAACAACTGTTTCGCCATTTTCATTGATAAGAATATCATACCCATAAAACTCACCGGCTGATTTGAGATACAATCGGAGAGTAGTTAAGGAATTGGCAGTATCAGAAATAATTTCATACGAGGAAAACAAATAGTCGTTATCAAGTGTAAACTGAGATGCAATTTGCAAAACATCCGAATAATAAAAATTTATATCAACATATTTTGCATTAAATTCAGTCACATTAAATGAAAAGCCTTCATAACCAACGGAATATACAGCATCCTTGACAGTAACCGTAACAGGAGCATTCCAATCTGTTACAAATGTAAAAACCGATGAATCGGCAGAAAAATCAGTATTTTTCAGCACAACTTTATTCAGCGGCATATTATATGCATTATTAATAAGAACAGCATCAACACCGTATACATTAAGCCCGCTTTTCAGCTCATATCGAATATACCCTCCATCTGAAACATTGATATTTGTCACATAATCATATGTTCCTGCAGGAAGAGATGAGTTGTAGGGATGATATGTATCGTAATCATCAACATCACTTATTATTTCTGTATTATCATACTTTGTATAACACATAAGAGATGTACCGAGACCATTATCAAAAAACGGAGTCAGCATATTACCGTTTTTTTCGACAACAGAAGAAGCATCTGCTTGTGTTGAGCCGAGTATACTGCCACAGGATTTATTGTCATAAGTATCATCATAAAAACAGATTATATCAAGTTCATCGGAAACTATATCCTTGCCGAAAAATGATATATCACTGCTGTAACAGGTAAAACCTTCCGGCACATCGTAATTGTAAGCATCAGCTGCAACATTCAACTGAAAATATGAACCGTTCACAACAGCAAAAACAACTGCTCCTTCAGGACAAACCGCATAGGGAGTAATAATCATATCCGAATTCAATCTGATACTGTCATTCGTACTGCAGGAATAAATCAAAGATAAGTTATTATAGATACTGTATGTATAATATCCTCCGTTGCCGAAAAACTTAAAGTCGTTGTTACCGTAAGCCAAATCTGCATTATAATCAAAAATACCGTCAGTAACAAAAACTCGTTTATCGTTGCAAAAAATATTAATATTCTGTGCTGTTTTTCCCGTAAAGCTTACATTATTTCCATTAAGCGATAAGCTATCAACCTCAAAAGCATCTTGATTTGTGCCAGAAACATCATTTAGGAATATCGCAAGATCTCTTGCAAGTGCTTTTTTATTCTTTAATACAGATGCATTATAGTAACAGCTACCGTCAAAAGCAGAGCAGGAATATAACGCTTTCAGCTGATTATTGATCTCATTACTGTAACTCCAGTCGCCATCTTCAGAAAACACTTTATCGAGTCTGTGTTCGCAATAAAACGGAACATCGTAATATTCAGCAAAATAATTCCACCACAAGGCTACACCTTGAAACGGAAATTCAGAATCACCGCTTGTACATAAGATATCAAGATATCCGAAATCAACCATCTTATTTTGAAAAACTGATGTTACATAATCATCGGCAAACATCTTTTCAAAATCCGAATGGATCTCTATACCGACACTGATACCGTCAAATTTATTATCAATAAAACTCCTTACAGTCTGAGCACATTCCGTATACAAAGGTGTTGAATAAGCAGAATCAACCGAAATCAACACACCCTTAAAATCATAATCAGTAAGATATTTCTCAATTAGGTCAGTATAAGGCTTATTATCCGAATCAAGAAGAATGCTGTCATCAGCAACAAGTATCGCTTCGCATCCTATGCTTCTGACATAATAAAGCAGGTATGCAAGCACATCATAATGAGAACCGTCAGGCTCAAGGAGCTCGGAAAATTCATTTTCAGTATCAGGTTTAATAAAGACCGTATCGGGAACGAAATTTCTGTAATAATCAAAATCGGAATAAATACTGTATTTTACAGCCTCTGTTCCTTCTTCTGCAGAAGCTGTAATATCTTTATTTATATCTATCCACAAAGCATTCATATCATCCGGCAAGAAGCTTTCATTATCTGAACTGCAGTATGACAGCTTAAGCTCCTCGATTAACTGAGCATTTGATAATATATTTTCCGTGGGCTTGGTATTGACACTCAGCACCTCACCTAAATCAAAGCCTGAAATAATATTAAGCTCACTAAAACCGACAAATAACAATGCTATGGATACTAAAATAAATATTAAAGGTAAAAGTATCAATTTAACTTTTGACATTTTATCTGTTTCTCTCTTTCCCAACAAAACTATATCAGTTATCCGTATCGGTATCCTGATTTATTTTCATTTCAGCAATATTTGTTCTTACATCCATTCTGTCATAATACTCTTTAAATCTTATTGAAAAATTAATCAGTTTTTCGCACTTGTTACAATAAAACATTGCAGAAAAAGACTGATTCACTACTTTCCAGTCGCTGAGCCTCTTCATAGGCTTCTTGCACACAGAGCAATCACACTTCATCTTGCTTTTGTCAATTTTGGGACTGTTGATATTAGTAATAACAGTTGACTTAAATAATAATTTCTGATAAAAAGCTGAATCACAAATTACTGCAGTATTCAGCAGATGATCACGCTGAAAACACTTTTTAAGACAGCGAAGTCCTAAAAGTGAATCTTCAAGAGCTCTGTGAAAACTGCATTCCGACACATCAATACCCATATGAACTGCTGCATTCACAAGACCTATCTGCTGATTTCCCGCTCCTACTATGAATTCCTGACAATACTTCTGCAAATCTACGTACTGAGTCAGAAACGGAATGGTATTTATACCGCAAAACATTGAAAAATTATCAACAAGAACTCTTATATCAGAATTGCCCCAAGACATAAAAACACAATTTCTGCCGCCGATCCATTTTATAAAATCACTGACAGCTCGTTGAAATGAAACTCCTGAGCTCATATCTTCATTAGAAATATGAGTAAGATTTTTTACTCTGCCGCTTAATTTTTTTATCAATTGAGAACGGATAATTACTGAAAAGGTGTCTATAACATCAAGCTCTTCATCAACAAGAACTGCCCCTATTTCAAGAACCTCATTAACAAAACACCGCCTTGTTTTATTATATGAATTATTCCATTCGAGATCCATAATTACATAATACATATTACACGATTCCCCTGCAAATGACATATTTATACTTATTTTATCATTATAATATAGTTGTGTATAATATGCAACTTAAAAATTTTAGCATACATCTTTTTATTCTTACTTGAAGGATGATGAATTATACGATATAATACAGAAAAAGGTATTAACAAAAACTCGGAGGAATAATGGAAATCAGAAAAACTACTGTTGATGACATTGAAAAAGTTTTGGAAATATATGAAAAAGGCAGACAATATATGCGTCAAAACGGAAATCTTGAACAATGGAACGACGGATATCCGGACAGAGAAGTGGTTACGGACGATATAAAGCAAGGTGTTTCATATGTTGTAACTGATGCAAATTCTGAAATAATATGCGTATTCGCCTTTCTAAAGGGGCCTGATATTACTTATTCAAAAATATATGACGGTAAATGGCCGAATGATAACGAATACTATGTCATACACAGAATTGCTGTTTCAGAGCATAGAAAAGGGGTTGCCTCGTTTGTCTACAACGAATGTCTCAAACAACATCATACCATTCGCATTGACACTCATAAGGACAACATTCCTATGCAGAATTCTTTGAAGAAAAACGGTTTTACTTATTGCGGAATAATACATCTTTTGTCCGGTGATGAAAGATTGGCTTATCAGAAAGAAAGGGGATAAATAATGAAAGTACCTGAAATACTTATCAATTATGCAAATGAGCTTGAAGAAAAAATCAAATCCGTATATCCACCGCTTGCACCGCTTGCAAAGCAATGCTATCTCAATACGATTGAAACAACCGTCAAGAAATGCGATAACGGGGATTATTTCGTAATTACAGGCGACATTCCCGCATTGTGGCTTCGTGACAGCTCTGCCCAGCTTCGTCCCTATGCTGTACACTGCAAAAATTCCGAAGAGCTTTGTGAAATTTTCAAAGGGGTTATACGCAGACACGCTTTTTATGTTAATCTTGACCCATATTCAAACGCTTTCAATGAAGTAAGTCACGAAGAATCACACAGCGATGATACAGACTTCTCTTCGCCTTACATATGGGAAAGAAAATATGAAGTCGATTCTCTTTGTGCTTCGGTATATCTTGTATCTGATTATTTCGATGCAACAAAGGATACATCAATTTTTACACAAGAGCTTCACAGTATGTTAAAAATCATCGCAGAAACATTTATTAAAGAACAAAATCACACAGAAAAATCTTCCTACTATTTCAGAAGAACAGATTGCCCCGAAACAGATACAATGCCCAACGACGGCAAAGGAAATCCTACAGCATATACAGGAATGACCTGGTCAGGCTTCAGACCGTCAGATGACCGATGCTTATATAATTATCTCATACCCGCAAATATGATGTGTTTTGCAGCTATGCAAAAAGCTTCAAAGCTGTTGATTGAAGGCTACAATGACACAATAACTTCAGATAAATGTCTTAAATTGGCAAATGAAGTAAAAGAAGGTATCGAAAATTACGGTGTTTTCGAGCATCCTGTGTACGGAAAAATCTATGCCTATGAAACAGACGGAATGGGAAATTATCACCTGATGGACGATGCTAATTCCCCAAGCCTTCTTTCAGCTCCGTATCTCGGCTACTGCGATGTTAATGATGAAACATATCAGAACACAAGACGCTTTATTCTTTCAAATGATAATCCTTTCTATTTTGAGGGCAAAGCTGCAAAGGGAATCGGAAGTCCCCATACCGGCAAGGACAAAATATGGCATATTGCACTTACCATGCAGATACTGACATCAACGGACGAGGAAGAAAAACAGGTATGTCTGAAAATGCTTTCAGAAACTCATGCAGGCACAAATTTTATGCATGAATCATTCAATAAAGACAATGCTGCAGATTTTACACGTGAATGGTTCGCATGGGCGAATTCACTCTTTGCACAGATGCTTTCTTCTCTTTGAAAAAATTAATAAAAATTATGCTGTCAATACTAAAAAGATTAGTTTATTCGACATAAATTTTTTATTGCAATAAAATATACACATATGATATAATCAAGAAAAAAAGAAGTCAACCTTACCAGATAAAGATTGACAGTCAGAACGGAGTGCAGAATATGAAACAGCTTTATGAAGGCAAAACAAAAAACGTTATGCTTGATGAAGAAACAGGTATAGTACATCTTTTCTTCAAAGATAGTGCAACAGGTGAAAACGGTGTATTTGATCCCGGTTCAAACACTGTCGGCGGTAGCGTTGAAGGCAAAGGAAAGGTTGGGCTTGAGGTTTCAAAGTATTTCTTTGAGCTTATGGAAAAGAACGGAATTCCCACACATTATCTTGGTGCTGATATCGACCAAGGACTTATGAAGGTAAGAAATCTTACTGTTCCCAGACTTGAATTCATCGTTCGTTATTTCACAGCAGGCAGTATGTGTCGCAGATTCACACTCGAAGAAGGTATCCCCTTCAATCCTCCCTACGCAGAAGTTACTCTTAAGGATGACGAACAGGGCGATCCTCTCATCAGCGAAAGAATCTGCCTTATGAAAGGTATTCTTAAAGAAGGACAGTACGAAGAGGCACAGAATGTTGTCCTCAAGGTTGGTGAAGTTCTCAAAGAAGAGCTTGCTACAATGAATCTTACTCTTATTGACTTCAAGATTGAGGTTGGTTACGATGAAACAGGCAAGATTTTTGTTGCTGACGAAATCACCCCCGACATCTGGAGAGTCAAGGATACTGACGGTAACATTCCCAATCAGATCGATTGTGCAAAGCTTATTCTTGAAAAAATAAAGTAATAAACCTTTGGGGCAGATAATCTGCCCCATTCGTTTAATGTAAAGAAGGTTACTCTATGGATAAATATGCAAGATTCAGATATCAACCCTGCCTGCCTCTCGGCAAAGACGGAAGAAGAGTCACAGCTTCACCTGAGCATATTGAATTATCAAAAAAAGCAGCAACAGAAGGTATCGTTCTGTTAAAAAACAACGGAAGCTTACCGCTGTCAGCCAATGAAACTGTTGCCCTTTTCGGCAAAGCAACCATTGAATATATAAAAGGCGGAGGAGGAAGCGGTGATGTTCACTGTCCTTATATCCGTAACATTTATGAAGGCTTTTTAATAAAGGAAGACGAAAACAAAATTGTTGTTTATAAGCCTCTTGCGGAATTTTACAAGGACTATGTAAAAAAAGAAAGTGTCAATGTTCTCACTCAGGAGCAGATCAATGCCCGCTGGGATATTGTTAACAATATGGAGTTTTGCACCAAACGCGATGATATGACATACGACACATTTGCAGCCATGCATGTAAAGGAAGCTGAAGTTCCCGATGAGCTTATTGTGAGTGCAGCACAAAACGCATCAACAGCTATTATTACACTCAGCCGTTTTTCAGCAGAAGGCGTAGACAGACGTCCCGTAAAAGGTGATTATTATCTTTCAGACCTTGAAACAGAGCTTATTGACAGATGTTGTGAGCTTTTCAGTAAAGTTATTATAGTTATCAATTCAGGTGCAGTTATTGACTGTGAATATTTTGCAGAAAATGACAAAATAGATGCAGTTTTATTCGCCTGGCAGGGCGGAATGGAAGGCGGAAGTGCCATTGCAGATATAATATGCGGTGACGCAGTTCCGTCAGGTAAGCTTACCGACACCATAGCAAAATCATATGACTGCTACCCTACAAAAAATGATTTCTGGGAATGCTTCGACCATCTTGATTATTCCGATGATATTTATGTAGGCTACAGATATTTTGAAACAATACCCGGTGCAAAAGAATATGTCAGATACCCTTTCGGATTTGGTCTTTCATACACAGCCTTTGAATTAAGCGAGCTTTTGTGCTTCCGCCACAACAATAAAATCAATGTTGTTATTAATGTAAAAAACACAGGTAAGCTGTCAGGAAAAGAAGTAGTTCAGGTATATTTCAATGCTCCTCAAGGCAAGCTCGGAAAGCCTGAAAAAGTTCTTGCAGCTTTCAAAAAAACAAAGCTCCTCTCTCCCGGCGAAACCGAAACTCTGCATCTTTCTTTTGAAATTTCACAGATGGCAAGCTTTGATGATCTGGGGAAAATTTCAAAATCAGCATATGTTCTTGAAAAGGGCACATACAGATTCTTTGTCGGTACTTCTGTAAGAGATGTGATTGAGTCCGAATATTCATATAATGTTTCTGAAGATTTAATTACAGAGCAATTAAACAGCCGGTGCAAACCTTTTAAGCTCAAGAAAAGAATGTTAAGTGACGGCAGTTTTGAGGAATTGCCCACAGGTACCCCCGAATACTATTATGGGACAAACAACACTGAATTAGCTGATGCTCCCAAAGAAACCGTAATCTTTGATAAAGTATGTGATGAAATTTCAACGGACGAATTTACAGCACAGCTAAGTCTTGACGAGCTCGCCTATCTTGTCGGCGGTCAGGCACCTACGGGTGTTGCAAATACAGGCTGCTTCGGCGGACTTGACAGACTTAAAATTCCTGCCATACCTACTGCAGACGGCCCTGCAGGTCTGAGACTTGAGCCCGAAACAGGTATTCCTACCACAGCATGGCCCTGTGCTACCCTTCTCGCCTGCACTTGGAACACAGAGCTAATTGAAGAAGTAGGAGCAGGCGGCGGAAGTGAACTGCGGGAAAACAATCTCGGTGTATGGTTAGCACCTGCCCTTAATATACACAGAGATCCGCTTTGCGGAAGAAACTTTGAATATTATTCTGAAGATCCCCTCATTGCAGGTAAATGTGCAGCTGCAGCAGTAAAAGGTATTCAGTCTCAAAAGGTCGCAGTATCAATAAAGCACTTTGCATGCAATAACAAAGAAGCAAACAGATTCGCATGCGACTCAAGACTTTCCGAAAGAGCCCTTCGTGAAATATATCTTAAAGGCTTTGAAATCTGCGTAAAAGAAGCAGACCCATGGACAGTTATGTCTTCTTATAATCTCATTAACGGACTTCACACAAGCGAAAGCTATGAGCTTTTAACGGAAATTCTCCGTAATGAATGGGGCTTTAACGGAATGGTCGTTACCGACTGGGGAGTAAAAAACCGTCCTGTAGTTGAAGTCAAAGCAGGTAATGATATGAAGATGCATTGCGGTTATCCCGACGAGCTTCTTGAAGCCTACAATAGAGGTGAGCTTACAAGAAACGATCTTGAGCTTTGCGTAAAGCGTATTCTCAATATGTTTACAAAGCTTATATAATTTGCATTGTATATAATCACTACTTTTATGTTTTAAGTTCATTAAATTTAACTATGAAAGCATCAAACCGAGCAACCATTTTCGGCTGCTCGGTTCATCTTTTTTTGGAATACGGACTTATAACGACCGTTCCTTAAGCCATCAGTAATGCCAATGCCTGATGTAAAGCTTTAAATATTGAAAATACTCTTTATCTTATCGAATATACTGTTGAAGAAATTAATGATTCTTTGGAAAATACTAAAAATTCCGCTGTTTGATGATGAAGCTCCGTTTGAGTTACCGTCAACTGAAAGAGTATATGTTTTACCGCTCTCAAGAGTGCTGCTTGAAAGCATAACCTTGCCGGCTTTGGAATTTGTGCTCTGATTCCATTTTGCTGTTGTTCTGATGATTTCATTACCTGAATTATCGTAAATAACAATTTCAGAACCGTTGGAAACAAAACCTGAACCTGATGAGCCGAAACCACCCATATTCATTCCCGGCATTGTGTTTTTGCCCGATGCTGAAGAAGCTGATGCAGTAGCGTTGCCTGTGCTTGTCCAGACAGCACAAGTTTGTCCGCCTGTAGAATTTTGCATTCCGCTGCCTTTTTGAACAGTAAGAACTGTTCCGCCTTTGATGCTGAGAATACCGTCACAGTCAAGAGCATCGTTATCGCTTGATATAATTCCGCCAAGAGCAACAATGTAACCGTCATATATTGTCAAAGAACCGTTTGAATCAAAGCAATCTCCGTTATATGCGGAAGCATAGATATTTGAACCGTAAACATTGATTTGATAAGAATAATTCTTAAGCTCGCTGTTTGCGGCGTTAATTGCATCGTCAGTACTGAAAATATTAAGTGTACCGCTGTAGATGTCAACCTTTGCACCTTCAATTCCCTCAACGCAGTTATTGATATCAATTGAAAGATTGGCGTTATCTGAGTCTTCAGCACCTATTGTGGTTATATATTCGCTGTGAATGGCATCATCGCCGGATGAAATTGTGAAAGTGCCACCTGTAATTGTTAAGTCCCCGTCTGAATGAACGGCATCATCAGCACAGTTGAGATCGAATGTACCGCCTGTAACATTGAGTTGACAGCCTGTTGCATCAACTTCAGTCTCGTTTCCGCTGTCATCAGTTACTACATATGAGCCTGATGCTTTGAGTCCTTTTGCACTGGGGTAAGAGTCATCGTCACCGTCATAATTTTTATCGTTGTATCCGTTATATGTAACAATGTTGAATGTACCGCCGTTGATGTTCAGATTCATTGTTGCCTGTATACCGTCGCAAAGAACATCAATGTCAAAAGTACCGCCGTTTATGGTTATGTCGCCTGTGGGGGTGTCATCAGCGCAGGATTTGATACCGTCGCCTTCTGCTGATTTTATTTTGAATACACCTGAGTTTATTGTAACTTCGTTTTCACCGCTGATACCGTTATCAAGAGCATCTATATTAAGTGTAACATCATTAATTGTGAGTGAGGTTGCCGCTTTAATACCGTTTTTGCCGTTGGCATTAATATTAAGTGTACCTTCACCGCAAATGACAAGGTTTGTACCTGCCTTTGCTTTGATAACAGCTTTCTCGGCAACAGCGTTGTCAGTATATACATCATCGTTATTGTAAACAGAATCGGAAAGCGTATTAACGGTATCTTTTACTACACAAACAGTAACTGTTCCGGTATGATTCTTGTTTGCAACAATGGAAGATGTAAAATCTGAATTGAGAGTGAGACCATTGAGATAGATTACCGCATCCGCGGTTCCTTCTTTTGCAACTTTGATTGCACCTGTACCGTTACCGCTGAAAACATAAGAACCGCCTTTTTTCTTGATTGAAACCTGCAGAATACCGTCTGAACCGTCAGGTAAAGAGTAGACAGTGTTACCTTTTTCATCAGTAGATTCGTTTGGAGCTGTCTCGTTTTCTGATTTGTCAATAACGAGAACTTCATAATAATTGCTTGAACCTTCGCTTACCGTAACGCTATTTCCGTCGAAGACGAAAGATGTGTACGAATTCAGGTCTGTACCTGCAGCAGAAACACAGTATGCAGTTATACCAAAGAGCATTGCTACTGTAAACAAAAGAGCGATTACCTTTCTCATTTTAGCAAGAGAACCTTTCATTGAATAACTTCCTTTCTGAATTTGTTTTTTTGCAAAAATGCTTTAGCAATTTTATTGTAGCATACTTTTTTAAATAAACCTAAAATAGTTTAAACTCTGTACCCTTTGCAATTGAAATTTCAATCAAAAACATTAAAATTTTATGGGTATCTTATTGAATATATAGTTTAATACACAAAAAATCGTAATTCATTACCCATTTATGGGAGTAATTAAGGAAATGTAAAAAAAGAAAAGTGAGTATTCACTTGTATTATGAATACTCACTATGGTCCGAGTGTTCATAAGGGATTACAAGCGATCTTATTGTATGTGACCCATAAAAAATAGAAAAGTTGTGTTAAAAATCACTTCATCAACATATATGGTTCTCCGTCACTGATTAAAAGAAATACTTTGTCTGAAACCCTTCTCATTTCGCAATTGATTTCACCATTTATGATAAGTGTGTCACAATCAATAGACCAGGTTCTGTTGTTTACATATCCATAATCATCTCTAATGTTGCCATCTTCTTCAAACCAGAATGTACCACTCCAATGCCCAATTTTACCGATATAATCAACTGTCCATTTCTTTGTTAAAATGTTGGTTATCTCACTGCCTGTCACAACAGTATATTCGTCCATATGATTTTTGAAGTATTCTTGTCCTGCTTTTTTTGTAAAGGAAATAAGAGCTAAATCGAGAGACATTTCGATTTCTGGTTTTGTGTACTCCGCTCTGTCTGATTCAGTAACAAGATATGTAAATGCGGTGTTTGTTCCATCAGAGTTTGGTATTGAGAATGTAATTTCTACATCTTCAGTCAAATCTTTTATTTCTACTGCCATATCAATACGAGAACGACGAGTTTCTTTTGCTCCAGTCATCAACAATACACCCGTTACAGAATTATTATACCATTCGCCAGCTTTTTCAGTTCTTATGTTGCCGTTTGTGTCTTGTATAAGTTTATCTGCATACAGGAAATAAGCTCCTTCTTCTAAAGAAGAGTATTTTTTTCCATCATATTTAACCGTAGCAAAAGAGCCACTATGAAATTTGCTGCTTGCTCTGTTTAAGTTGGTGACAGTGTAAGAAAATGCAGTATATGTATGCCCTATAGGCGCAACATATGGGTTTTTAGCATCAACATTAGCATCATATTCCTTTGGAGTATAACGGTTGTCATCATTTACATTGTTGAGTGCAACTGTGAATTCAGCAGAATTTAAAGTGAATTCAAAAATATCTGTTGATACAGTATCTCCCAATTTGTAAAATTCAGAGTTTGTTTTGACCGCTGATGTGTTGCCACAAGCAACGAAAGAGAAACACAAAACAGTAATTAAAACCAATGCGATAATTTTTTTCAATTTAATCATCCTTTTTTTACATTATTTGCGGAAATTTATGAACACCCGAAAAACAGTTCACCCTTTTATCTCCGCAAAATAAAAAAGTGCGCCAACCGAAGTCAACGCACCGAAAAACGCAAACTCCGATTGTCGCTACACAAACTAAATCGGAATAGAGCATCTCTGCCACACTATTTAGTGGAGTTTGCGATTTTACCAACTCACAAAATTAGCGTGACAGAAAAAGGGTATAATTATCCCTATAAAAAAGAAAAAAAGATACCACTATTCCAATTATTCAGTTTGTGTAGCATAATCAGTATACCACAACAGTTTGCAATATTTCAATACTTTCATAAAAAAATCCCACTTGACATCTTTACAGTTAGAAAACTGAAAGTGTCATAGTGGGTTACATACTTTGACAAAAGATATAAAAAATTGTCTGCGACAAATCATTACCCCCTACCCCCTCAATCATGAGGG